>JAAZIZ010000204.1 GCA_012800565.1 Lentisphaerota bacterium | reverse complement strand
TAGGACGTGCGCGCGTGGGGGGCTGTCCTGCAGGACTCACGCCAATCAGCAACACCGGCACCCTGATTAGGACGCGTACGCGAGGGGGCTGCCACTCCCGGACGAAACGCCAATCGCAACAGCCAAATTTAGGACGCGCTCGCGAGGGCTGTCGGAGGCGGGACCATGGCAGCAGTGCCATCGCTCGCTCAAAATGGTTAAGGTGCGAAGACTGGTGCTAAAAAGAGCTTTGCCATGGTGGTTGGGTTAGTCAAACACCCGGCAGTGTTCCCACAGGTTGTGGCGTTGTTGACCGGCACCATAGCGGTCAGGGGTAGTTGCAGGCCTGGAATACATACTTGTCCGACCCGTCCGACTTGTCCGACCTGTCCGACCTATCCGACTTGTCCGACCCGTCCGACCCGTCCGACTTGTCTGACCCGTCCGACCTGTCCGACCTGTCCGACCTATCCGACTTGTCCGACCCGTCCGACAGCACTATGCAGCTTTTTAAACACCCTCTACATCTGGTAGAGAGAAAGGAGCAATATTCTCAAGTCGGGGCGAGTCGGCTCAGATGGAGGATTGAGAGCCGGCTGCCGCTGCTTGTCAGTAATTCACATAAAATACCACCGCTTTATCATTTTGCCTTTTGGGATGCGGCATAAAGTGCGTTCCGCGGTACCAATATTTTGTTTCGCAAGTTATATTATCTTTTATGCAGTTTTCCTGTTGCGTAATGCTCAGCTGCAGCCTGTCCGCCCGCCGGACAATTATTTTCACCTGGAGAAAACAATGCACTCTGACATCTATTGCAACCCGTTGCAGCTGCCGGATATCGGCCCTGGAATCTGCTGCCGTCTGCCGGACTCGGACCCCAGCGCTTTCTGCGGCTGGAAACGTGATTTCCGGGAAGTGTCTGACCCGGAAATGCTCTACCATGACGGCCGCTGGTATATGTTCCCCTCCGTCCGCCAGGCTTTCGTTTCCGCTGATCTGCTGCATTGGGAATACCATCCCCTGCAGCTGGAACATGATCTGGGCTATGCGCCGACCGTGGCTAAATGCGGGGACCGCTTCCTGCTGACTGCCAGTTGTCTGCTGCGGGATAAGGTACCCAGGCTCTATGCCGCCCCGACACCGCTGGGCCCGTATGAGCTTCTCGGCGAACCAGTGGACCGCCACGGTCACCCGCTCAAGCCCGAGTATCTTGACCCATCGCTGTTCTGCGATGACGACGGGAGGCTGTATTTATACTGGGGCAGCTGCCCCGGTGGCGGCATCTGCGGAGTGGAACTCGATCCGGAGAATCCGATTCGTGCCATCGGTGACAAGAAAGTCCTGATCACTTACAAACCCGAAAATTCCTGGGAGCATTACGGCGAATACGCCGAGCACACGAATTTCGGCTGGAATGAGGGCGTGGCGATGTTCAAGCATCAGGGGCGCTACTATCTGCAGTACGCCTCCTGCGGCACGAATTTCCGCCATTATGCAGTCTCCTGCTACATCTCTACTGCATCTCCGCTGGGACCATTTACCCCGCCCCGGGAACCGATGCTGCTCTCTCCGCATGGCATTGTGAATGGCACCGGCCACGGTGGAATGGTCGCTGGCCCAAATGGTACGGTCTGGCAATTCTACACCTGCCTGCTCCGTCGCTCGCATATTTTCGAGCGCCGCGTCGGCATGGACCGGGTGGAGTTTGCCGCTGACGGCACGCCGCATGTCCGGGTGACCGCCACTCCCCAATCCTTGTCCCGCGGTGATTTGGGGCTGCTGCCGGTATCGGTCAACAAACGCCTGACCCAGTCGAGTTATCAGAACGACCATTTTGGTACTTTTGCGATAGATGACTGCACCCATACCTGGTGGGAGCCGGACTGCGAAGACAAGGCGCCCTGGCTGCAGGTCGACTTGGGCGATGTATTCTCAGTCTCGGCCGCCCGTATCATCTGGGCCGAACTGAATCTCGACTATGAAGCCGGGATACTGCCCGAACCGGTTAAGTTCCGGCTGGAATTCCTGACCCCGGAACAGGAGTTGCTGCCGACAGTGGTGGACATGAGCCAGAACGAAATTGAGCGCAATGTGGAATTCGTGACCTTCCCGGCCGTCACCGCCCGTTATGTCCGCCTGACCATCCTGCGCGGGAAAAGCAAGATTCAGCACGGGGTCAGCAGCTTCACAGTCTTCGCCCCGCCCACTGACAGCACCCTGCGGCTTTTCTAAAACGGCCGCTGCGGCCATGCTCGGCCAGGGCGCCCAGAGCGCCCGCCCCGGCGGCCACAGGATTTTTGCCTTATGACAGAGTTTTCCGAACTTACCCCCGCCATGCGCCAGTATATGCAGGCCAAGAAAAGCTTGCCCAGCGATACCATACTGCTGTTCCGCATGGGGGATTTCTATGAGTTGTTTTTTGAGGACGCCAAGATTGCCGCCCCCTTGATGGAAGTAGTCCTGACCTCAAGAGGCGGCGTGCCGATGTGCGGCGTGCCTTATCACGCGCTGCGTAACTATATTGCCCGGATTCTGGCCGGCGGCCTGAAAGTCGCAATCGCAGAACAAATTGAGGACCCCAAACTGGCCCGCGGCCTGGTCAAACGCGATATCACCCAGGTGATTACCCCGGGCACCCTCCTGGATGATACCTTGCTGAACTCCAGCCAAAGCAATTTCCTGATCGCGTTATATCCTCAGAAAGAACGCTGCGGGCTGGCGCTCCTGGACCTCTCCACCGGAGATTTCCGCCTCACTGAGACCAATGGCTGGCCGGCCTTGGAAATGGAGCTGAACCGCCTGCAGGCAGCCGAATGCGTGGTTCCCGCCAGCTGGCTCGAGAACTATAACCAGAACAATTGCGGACTGAACGTCCCGGAACAACTCGTCTGGACGCCGCTGGAAGACTGGCTCTTCGATCTGACAGTCTGCCGCGAAGACCTGCAAAGGCATTTTGCCGTTGCCTCGCTGGACGGCTTCGGCTGCCGCGGCCTGCCCCTGGGCATCTCTGCCGCAGGAGCAATACTCCATTACGCCCAGAAAAATCTGCGCCAGGATGCCGCTCACATCACCACCCTGAGCACCTACCAGACAGATGATTGCCTGATCCTGGACCGCATTTCCCAGCGCAATTTGGAGCTGGTGGAGCCGATCTTTGCGGACAGCAAGGGCAATACCCTGCTGTCAGTCCTGGATGAGACTGTGACTCCGATGGGCGCCCGCCTGCTGCGGGAATGGATTCTGCGCCCGCTGCAGCAGCAGGCGGCTATCGAAGCGCGCCTGGACGGGGTCGATTATTTACTGCATAATCCGTTGCTTCTTAGCGAGCTGCGGGAAATCCTGACGGCAGTGCGTGATTTGGAGCGCACAGTGACCCGTTTAAGCTTGGGCAACAATGCCAGCGCCCGCGATTTGCTGGTGCTGCGGTACGGCCTGGAAGAAGTACCGGGGCTGAAGACACTGCTGGCCGATGCCACAGCACCATTGCTGCAGGAGCAACGCAACGAGCTGCAGCCCATGCCGGAATTGACCGGCCTGATCGCACGCGCCATTGTCGATGAACCGCCGGTAGCCATCCGCGAGGGAGGAATGATACGTGAAGGCTTCAATCAGCAGCTTGATGTCTTCCGCCGGGCTGCCAGCGAGGGCAAGGACTGGATCGCTGCCTACCAGGCCCAGGAGCAGGAACGAACCGGTATAAAATCCCTGAAAGTCCGCTACAACAAGGTCTTCGGATATTTTATCGAAATCAGCAAAGCCAACCTTGAGCTGACCCCGCCCGAGTATCTGCGCAAGCAGACCATCGTCAACGGTGAGCGTTTCATCACTCCGGAACTAAAGGAGATCGAGGATAAGGTACTGGGGGCGGAAGAAAAAAGCAAGGCTTTGGAATATGAGCTGTTCCAGGAATTACGCCAGGAAGTCGTAAACAACACCGCCGTTATCCAGCGTTGCGCCCGGGCCCTGGCGATGATCGACTGCCTGGCGGCGCTGGCTGAGACAGCCGGGAAGTACCACTACGTCCGGCCCCAAATCTCCACCCGTCCGATCCTGGATATCCGCGACGGCCGCCATCCGGTGCTGGATGCCCGGATGCAGAACGAGTCCTTTGTTCCCAATGACGTGCATCTGGACACCACGGACACCCAGCTGGCGATCATCACCGGCCCAAATATGGCCGGCAAATCCACTTATATCCGCCAGGTCGCGCTGCTGGTGATTATGGCCCAGATGGGCAGTTTCATTCCCGCCAAGTCGGCCTGCATCGGCCTCACAGACCGGATTTTTACCCGGGTCGGCGCGGCAGACGATATCAGCCGGGGACAATCGACCTTTATGGTTGAAATGGTGGAGACCGCCAATATCCTCAATCATGCCACGCCTGCCAGCCTGATTATTCTCGATGAGATCGGCCGAGGCACCAGCACTTTCGACGGTTTGAGCCTGGCCTGGGCGGTGGCTGAATTCCTGCACGACAACCCGCAGGTCAAGGCTCGTACCCTGTTCGCCACCCATTACCACGAACTGACCGAGCTGAGTCTGACCAAGTCCGGAGTGAAAAATTTCACCGTTCTGGTAAAAGAACAAGGCGAGAGCATCATCTTTATGCGCAAAATTGTCCCAGGCACTGCAGACAAGAGCTACGGCATTCATGTGGCCCGCCTGGCGGGCATTCCGCGGGCAGTGCTCAGCCGGGCAAGCGAAGTGCTGAACAATCTGGAGAACAACGAGTTTGAGGAAGAGGGGAAACCGAAGCTGGCAGCCAGCAAACGCCGTCGCAAGGACGATAATGACTACAAGCAGCTCAAGCTCTTCGACTGGTAAATCCGCCGCAGAAACAATTATATTGAATTGCGCAGTCTGAGACTGAGACACGTCCTGTAACGGGGCTGGCTGCGGAAGCTCTTCTTCCGCAGGGAAAGCGGCGGCGGTGACAGAACAACCGTTGCGCCAACAACCCCAGCGGGGGGCTCAGCCCTGCCAGAGCCTCTCATGCTGGCGGATATAGTCGTCCTCCCAGTCAATATTGAAGTGCAGCCAGGGCCGTCCGCTTTGCAGGCAGTCAATCAAAGCCTGGAAATATAAATCAAATTTTTCGTGCACGAAGACCCGGGTATCGCGATGCTGGTGAATCCAGGCCAGGAATTCTTTCACTCCTGCGATTGTCAATTCACCGCAATGATAGGCAGTGAAAAGCTGCTTGAACCGCAGCAGGTACTCACACCACACCACCTGCTCGGCGGCCAGAGTATTCCCGCTTCCCGCGGCCGAGGATAATTCCCGGGCCAGCTGCAGCAGTTGCTGATATTGCGGCAGCGTGGTGCGCTTAAGCAGCGAATACGGGTACGGGATATGACAATGCCCGACCGCATCAATCAGTTCTTTCATGGCCGTATACAACGCTTTCGCCTGAGGCGCAGCCGCGCCGTACAATTGCCGCAGGGTGCGCTCAATGCACGCCTCCTCCGGCTCATCCCAGGCGGCTTTGGCCATAAAGTAGTAATTCAGTCCATAAACACTCCAATGCGGGATATGGAACTGGGTGATAAGGCCGTCAACGCCGTTCTGATGGTACCATTGTACTTCCTTGAAAACATCGTGGTGGTGAATCATCGGCAGTGACAGATAAAAATTCACGCCCATGTAATATTCATAGATGATCACCTTGCCGCCGTCTTTGGCCTTTACCCAGGCCAGGATGTCAGAGGCATAACAGCGGTTGATGGGACAGGACGGATCATCAAGACGATGACGAATGCAGCGCCAATAGGGGGCAACGCTGACACTGAGATTCTCACGCAAACGAAAATCCGGCGTGGGACGGCAGTAATTGATATAGGCGCAGAAATTAAGCCACAAATCAGGGCGTTCTTTCTCCAGCTGTCCGGCCACATCCTGAAGCAAGTCGAGGTAGATGCGTTCGGCCTGGTAGACATGGGTGGAGAGGCTGTACAGATCGCCTTTCCGGTCCGGATCATAGAAGCGTGAGCACTCCGGGCATTCGCACCAGCCGAAACCGTCATTGGGAATCAAGGCCAGGGTTTGAACCTCCGGATACCGTCTGACATAATCCAGCATGTTCCTGACGATTTCCCGGCGCAGTTCAGGGTTGCTGGTGCAGAGCTGCTCGCTGAGCAGCAGCCCGTTCTTGTCCGGCAGCGGTTTGATGCGCTGACCATCAATCTGGGCAAAGAATTCCGGATGGGTGGAATGGTATTTTTCTCCCGGAATCCAATAATTGAAGTTATGATGTCCGCTTTGCACCTCAATGCCGCGGATTTGGAACATCGTTTTCCTTTCCGGGGACAGGTGGTCGTAATATTTCATCCAGGTGTTCAGGTAATTCAACTTATTCTTGGCCATCCAGTCGGCCAGCAGAGGGGTATCGTCATTAAACGCGAACTCCTGCACCAGTCCGCGGATGCTCAGCAGCGGCTTGCGGGCAGCAATCAGCATCCCCTCGGGCAAGGAGAGCCCGGCACCACTGGCATTCAGAATATCCTGACCTGGAGCAAAGAAACAATAGCCCAGATATTTTTCCGCGAAATCATAGACCGCGTAGAGTATTTCCACCGTGGTGGGAGCCGAGAAGAGCAGTTCCGCTCCCTGCCTGGTTACCGAGAATGAGGGTTGTTCCGGCACCAGCTGGAAAGTCACCCTGAAATCCGGGCCGCCATCCGGGCAGCAACGGTTCCACAACGAATGCAGTTCATGCTGCGCCAGTCGCAAGGTCGGATCACTGTACTCAGGTTGTTTCAGAGCCATCTGCATACCTCATAGGAAATTGATAATGGGGGGGGAGAAAGGGGGCAGTTGTTATATCACTGCCGTAATCTCAATCGCACAAAGCGATATACGGGCGTGACACAGCCCCCGAATCAGTGCCGTCCCTCCGAGGTTGCTTGCCCCTGAACATAGCAACCGGGCTGAATCCTGGCTAATCATTGCCAATCATCTGCGACGCAATGATTTACGTTAGCACAATGCCTTACAGCGCAAGGTCTTGTGTCTATGCAAGCCGCTTATTCTTCCCACCACTTCTGCAGGTTGGCGACCGTCTCCAGGATATCGCGCTGCTGCTCTTCGCCTTCGGCGATTTCCCGCTCAATGATAAATTCACCGTCGAAGCCGATTTCCCGCAGGCGTCGGATCAATTTAGGGAAATTCACCATTCCTTTGCCGACTTGGACCTCACGGCCCAGATGCCGCCCATCGGTCGGAGTCATGCCATCCTTGACATGCAGGTTGCGGACATATTTGCCGAATACTTCCAAGGCATCAATAGGATTGCCTTTTCCGTACATCAGCAGATTGGCGGGGTCCAGATTAATACCCAGATTGTCATCACCGATTTCTTCGATTACCCGCAGCAGGACGATTGGCGTCTCCTGCCCGGTTTCGAACCAGAAGTCCAGGCCGAGAGAGTGGCAATAACGTGAAACCGCGGCAATGCCGATCACGCAGGCCTGATAGTTGGCATCGGTCATATTTTCAGGGATAAAGCCACAATGCGTGATAATCGCGGGGCATCCTGCCGCCTTGGCAAAATCGGCGGCGTGCTTGAGTTCAGCAATACGCATGGCGCGATATTCCGGCGGCACCAGGCCCAGAGTCAGCGGCCCTTCGCTGAAATTCCAGTAGACCGGCCCGGTGTATCCGGCCCAGAGTGCACAAGGTCTGACCCCACTGGCATCGCTCTGGACACGCACCTTCTCTGCCAGGGCAGGGGTCAAATACTGCGGTCTCCAGCAGCTGAGCTGGCAGGTCTTCAGACCCAGATGCTGCACCCGGGCAAAAATACTGTCCTCGCGTTCGGGACGCAAGCCATTGATAACCCCAATCTGCATTTCGTTCCTCGTGTGGTGGTGGTAATTGCCCCGGACGGCGAATGAAACACCCGCCGTGCTCGGCACAGCGGCACGGCAGGCAACAGATTACAGTGTCACCAGTTCTTTGACTTTGATCGGCAGTCCGGTGCGGATGGATTCATTGGCAGCAATGCCAGTCAGAATCGAATTCGCCCCTTCGATATAACCGGCGGCATGCCCAAGCGGGTCTTCCCGCCCGCCCACAAACACATCCTGCAACAGCAGCGTGTCACCACCGCCGTGCCCGCCCGTGCCTTCCTCATATTCCACTACTTTGGGCTTGCCCCAAAGCTGCTGCAGAATAATTTGCGGGATCATAGTCTTCGTGTCTCCGGCAATCTCACGCATCCCGGGGATCATCAGCTCATCAGGCTGGTCCGCCTCGACGAAAGGCCGCTCGACCACATGGAATTCCAGGCGACCCTTGGTGCCGTTGAAAACAATCCGGTACCCCTCCCAGGGGCAGAAAGCGTTCAGCGAGTAAGTCATCACGGCCTTGTTGCGGTATTTGACGATTACCGACATGGTATCTTCGGTGCTGATGCCATCCCCGAAGACGCTCTGATCGCGGTAATAGGCATCAAGGTGCTCGGCATTGTAATACAAACCCATCAGACGTTCATTGGTAGGATCACACTTCAGGGCAAAGGGGTCCTTGGCAGCCACTTCCGAACCCCGGGCACGGGAGTAGAATTCCGTAATTCCGCGCTGTTCAGCATTGATCTTGCCGTAGAAGCGCAAGTCGCCCATAGCGAAGACGGTGTCCGGTGCGGAATCCAGCCACCAGTTCACCAAGTCGAAATGATGAGTCGATTTGTGCACCAGCAGCCCGCCGTTGTTGCGCTTGTCCCGGTGCCAGCGCCGGAAGTAGTCTGCGCCGTGCGAGGTGTCCAGCAGCCATTCAAAATGCAGGCTGATGACTTCGCCGATAGCGCCATTCTGCAGCAGTTCCTTGACCTTGGTATTGCGCGGCGAGTAGCGGTAGTTGAAGCAGACGGTCAAGTTGCGTCCGGTGGCTTTCTTGGTGTCGATGATCTGCTGGCACTTCTCGGCATCAATGGTCATCGGCTTCTCGGTGATAGCATCGCAGCCCAGCTCCATGGCCCGGCAGATGTACTGATGATGAGTGCGATCAATGCTGGTGACAATGACCGCATCGGGCTTCTGCTCGCTGATCATCTGGTCGAACTGGTGAGCCAAGTAGGTCGGTACCGGAGCATGCTGATATTTCGTCTGGATAAAATTGTTGTAATAATCCATCCGGGCCTGGTTGGTGTCGCAGAAAGCAAGCAGCTGCCCGTGTTCCTTGAATTGATCGCACAGCGCGGAAATGAACATCGAAGAACGCCCGCCGGTACCTACTACTACATACTTCTTCATCAAAAATTCCTTTACGTTTTTAATTTTCGCAAAAAATCAAGTCGAGACAGGGGAGTCAGAGCTTCAAATGGCCTGCTCGGCGACCCAGGCCTTGGCCACCTCCAGCAGAGCGACATTGGGGCCGATCAGCTTCGGTTTATGGGCAAAATTCTCTTCCAGTGCCTTGACGAAAGCCTCGGCAGGCAGTCCGGTTATTCCCAGAGCCAGCATTACCCCGAACATAATGGTGTTGGCGCCCCTGGGATTGCCGCCCTTCTCGGCCAGGCTTTGGGCCGGCACTGCGACACCTTTGATTCCAGCCGGGAGTTCGACCTCGCCCATCACTGCATCATACATGATGATTCCGCCCGGCTTGACATCGTGCTTGAAACGCTCCAGCGAAGGCAGATTCATGGCGATAAGCAGATCGGGATAATAGACGATAGGTGAGCCGATCGCCTGATTCGAGATAATCACCGAGCAGTTTGAAGTCCCGCCCCGCTGCTCCGGACCGTACGACGGATACCAGGAAACCGGTCGTCCAGCCGCCTGAGCCGCTTGCGTCAGCATGATGCCCAGACTCAGTACGCCCTGACCGCCAAAACCGGCAATCTTGACCCCGGTCTCACCTTTGGCCGGAGGACAGGCGATGGGAGCAGCAATCGCGTCCACCGCGAATAACTGGTCCAACTTCTCCCGGCTGAAATCGCTTTCGCTGCGCTGGACCGGGGCGGCCGACTCGCTGTTATCGCGGAAATTCCGGACCGGGAATTCCTTGCTCATCTCGTTGTTGATCCAGTTGTTGTTGGCCTCCGAAGAGAGCCCAAGGTTGGTCGGGCAGGGTGAGAGTACTTCGACAAAAGTGTAGCCCTTGCCGTCGCGCTGGATTTCCAATGCCTTGCGTATGGCCTTGCGTGCCTTGCGGATATTGGCGGGGTCGGACAGTGCCACCCGCTCAATGAAAACCGGAGCCTGCAAGTTGTTGATCAGCTCGCAGAGATGCAGCGGGTAGCCCTGCGTCAGGGGGTCACGTCCGTCCAGGCAGGTAACAGTCTTTTCTCCGATCAGGGTGGTGGGGGCCATCTGGCCGCCGGTCATGCCGTAAACAGTATTGTTGACAAAGAATACCGCCATTTTTTCGCCGCGGTTGGCGGCCTGCAGAGTCTCATTCAGGCCGATTGAGGCCAAGTCACCGTCACCCTGGTAGGCGATCACGATCTTGTCGGTGGCCCGGGACAAGCCGGTGGCTACTGCCGGGGCCCGCCCGTGCGCCACCTGGACGTTGCCGCAATCAAAGTAGTAGTAGGCAAAAACCGCACAGCCAACCGGACTAATCATCACACTGCGGTCCTGCAAACCGAAATCCGCCAGGGCTTCGCCAATGAGTTTGTGCAGTATGCCATGGCCGCAGCCGGGACAGTAATGCGTGGCTGTAGGAGCAGCACCGCCCTTGCGGGTGAACTCTTGATACAGACCTTTGCTACAAGTAATTATTTCTGACATTATGTTTTCCTTATCTGATTCCGGCAGGAAATTATTTTGTCGCTGACAGGGTTTGGATTTTGGCCATCACCTTATCCAGGGACAGGAGATTTCCTCCCAGGCGATTGACCACCTCCACCGGGCGGGAGCAGGAAATGGCTAGGCGAACATCATCGGCCATTTGGCCATTGCTCATCTCGACGCTGATGAAGCGCCGGCTGGGCGACTGTTCCGCCAGGGTATGCAGACGCCGGCTCGGGAAAGGAAACAGCGTCTGCAGTCGGAACAAACCGACCCGCAGGCCAGCCGCCCGCGCTTGCGCGACGGCAGTTTTGGCAATGCGGGAGCTGATCCCGTAGGCGACCAGGATGATGTCGGCATCCTCGCACTGCAATTCTTCATACTGCACCTCTTCCGCGGCAATGGCGGCGTATTTTTCCTGCAGGCGGTTGTTAAAAGCCTCCAGCTGGTCAAAATCCAGAAAGATGCTGGTGATCAGGTTTTTCCTGGTCTCAGGAGTGCCGGCCACGGCCCAGCTGCTGTCGATCTCCAGGCGTTCGGCCCGCTGGGGAAAAGTCAGCGGCTCGATCATCTGTCCCAGGACTCCGTCTGCCAGGACATAGACCGGAGTGCGCCATTTGTCGGCCAAGGCAAAGGCTTTCATGGTATAATCGCACATTTCCTGGACACTGTTGGGGGCCAGCACTATGGCGCGGTAGTTCCCATGCCCGCCACCCTTGACCACCTGGTTGTAATCAGACTGCTCCGGACCGATATTGCCCAAGCCGGGGCCGGCCCGCATGATATCCACAATCACCACCGGCAGTTCTGCACCGGCCAGATAGGAAATGCCTTCCTGCATCAGACTGATGCCCGGACCGGATGAAGCGGTAAACACACGATGCCCGGCCGCAGCCGCACCATAACACATATTGATGGAGGCCTCCTCCGATTCCGCCTGGACAAATTTCCGGCCCAGGCGGGGATAGTACTTCGAGGCCTCATGCAGAACCTCACTGGCAGGGGTGATCGGATAGCCGAAAAAGCAATCCGAGCCGGCATAGAGTGCACCGATTACTACTGCGGTATTGCCTTTTATAAGTTTGGTTGCCATATTTCCACCAGCTCCTGGTTAGTTTTTGCCCGGCTTGTGAATCACCAAGGCGTGTGGTTCCGGGCAGGTATAAAAACAGTTGTTGCAGCCGATGCAGCCGCTGCCGCTGTATTCGACGGAATAATAGCCGCGAACATTCAGAACCTTGCCTATCTGCAGCACTTGCTTGGGACAAGCGGCAACACAACGCCCGCAGGACTTGCACTCCAGGCTGTTGATCTCCGGATAGGGCTTGCTTTTGTCTATTTCCATATTCCAGTCTTAGCTCCTTGGTTGGGAAAATACTTACTGTAATATTTATCCGCTGAAATACAAGTCAGCGTTGATGGAGTCAGAGGGGGGGCCTCCGGGGCTTGGGCGATGGTGTTGCACGCGGATTCGCGGTTTGGTTCGTTGTTTTCTCCGACAAATTGGGCGGACGGGTCAGACGGGTCAGACGGGTCGGACGGGTCAGACGGGCGATGTTGGCCTCAGCCCTGGAAGCAGACATACAATCCCAGGGCAACGCTTCGGAAGCGACACTCCATACAGAAGCCATTACTATACGGCAGGTGGCAGGCACCAGGCAACGCCCACAATGTCCACAATGTCCACAACGTGATTGCGCCCGGGATTGTAATTTTTTCACCTGGTGTTTATATTAGTGGTTCGTTTATGTCCGCATTTATGTTGTCAACCAATCATCAATAGAGCAAAGCAAGCATGAAAAAACTCATGGTTCTGTTGTTCATTGCCGCCAGCGCCGGTCTTTTTGCCCAAGGTGCTCCGAAATCGGTCATCTTCAGCGAGTTTGCTGAGCAGCTGGGTCTGCCCGGCGAATATACTTCCGATGTGGAGACCATGGTCGGCGGTGATGGGGGGATGGTAATGAAGATGAAGCTCTATATCAGCAAGGGCGGCATGCGCAGTGAGACGGAGCTGCCGGGCGGCCTGGGCAATATGACTACCTTGGTACAGGTGCAGGATGAAGGGATCAAGGTTTACATGCTCAATACCGCCCAGAAGATGTACTCGCTGCTGCCGGGCGGCGGCAAGAAGTCCGATTTCGCTCCGGAGCAGTACCAAATCAAGGAACTCGGCCAGGAAGAAATACAGGGACAGCTCTGCCACAAGAAAGCAATCATCGGCCCGGACAAGAACGAGACGATCATCTGGCAGAACAGCGCCAATCAAGCACTGGTGAAATGCGAGGTCATGGAAAAAGGCAACCTGGTCACCATGCTGTTCAAAAATTTCCAGCCTGGTTCGGTTGATCCTCAGTTACTGGAGATTCCGTCTGACTACAAACAAGGCAATATCATGCAGGGTTTCATGAATCTTGGGCAATAAGCCGGCGACGCCAAACTGCGCCGTTGCGACCGCGGCAATGACATGCTGACTGCCTTGACACGTAAAATGACGCTCCTGGCCCTGGCGATTCTCGCCAGCCAGGTCCTCCTGGGCCTGCTGGTCTGGGGTACAGACTGGCCTCTGGGCATCCCCGGAGAATGGACCTGGCAGCGGGTAGAAAAGGCATCTTTCCCTTGGGTGGAAGCGGCAATCATCACAGTGGGCTTCGCCTTGGCGGCATTTTTGGTCTGGCTCTGCGACTGGCATCTTGCAGCCTCTCCTCTGCGCTGGCTGCTTCTGGTGCTGATCCTGGCTTTCGGTACCTGGGTTGACTTCAATCTGATGTACATGGGGAGTCTGGGTGCCTATGAGCCGGTGTTTGCGGTCATCGACCCGTATACTGGTGGTTATCTGCTGGAATCTTATCAGGTTGATAACGTAGGAGAATATTTGCGGAGCTATCACCTGCGCCTGGCCAAGGATGCTGACCGCTGCAACCACTTGGATGTCCATCCGCCCGGGAATATTCTCTTCGCCAAAATGGCCCGCAGAATACCTTTCCCGGCTGGGCTGCAGGATTTTATGTTCATGCCTGACATGCGCAAGCTGATGCTGAATGTTTACGCTCCTGCCCTGCGGCAGCTGCACTTGGGGGAAAGCCACCTGCGGGAGGCAGAGAAAGTAGTGCTCTGCTTCTGCATCCTGGCCACTGTCGCCAGGTTTCTGATCTTCCTGAGCCTGCTGCTGGTCCTGCCGCGCAATCTTCCCAATGCCGGGCTGGTGGCCGCGCTGCTTGCTTTCGCGCTGGGAGGACAAATCCTGTTCCTCGGGCATTTCGATGCCCTGATGTTCTTTCTGGGGGCGTGTTGCCTGTTCAACCTCGCCCTGCTGCAGCGCTTCCCACGAGCTTGGCTGCCCTGCTGCCTGATTATGGGGGCGCTGCTGGCAACCGGAGTGTTTTTCAGCCTGGCTTTTGCCGTCCTGGTTCCTGGCGTACTGCTGTTTTTCTTCTGCCGCTATCGGCGCCGGGAAGCCTGGCAACACTCGCTGATGCTGCTGCTGGGCGGATTGGTCTGGGTCGCCGGGGCGGAAATAATGCAGGTGCGAATTCTGCAGATGGTCTTCTATTGCGCCCGGAACAACGCCAGGTTCTTCCTGGAAGCAGGACGGGATGGCTTCTGGCCGCCGGCGAATTTTCTGGACTTGCTGCTGTTCGAGGGCACAGTCTTCGTCTTCCCGCTGCTGCTGGCCCTGCCTGGGTGGAAAAAACTCGGCTGGCGGAAAGATTGGCGCCTGAGCCCCAGCCGGTCCTGGGTGTTCGCTTGGGCAGCAGTGATATTATTCCTGCTCTTCTCCAGCTTCTCAAAGGGTGAAATGGGCCGGCTGCTGCTCTTTATTTTTCCCTTTATAGCTTTCCTGGGCTGCATCCTGCCGGCGGAAATCAAGCTCAATTGGAGAGCGTACCGCCTCTGGGCCCTGCTGCCGCTAAGCAGCGCGGTATTCATTATGCTGCTGCGCTGCCAACTGAAACTGATTATCTTTTTCTGAGCCTGGCGGCAATAAGGGCCGTGCTCAGGATGCTCCAGCCAGCAAACCAAAAGCGAACTTCAACTTTGAATCAGACCTGCATGAAAATCATTACCTTGGGGACCAGCCACGGCGACCCCACCCCAGAGCGCTACAACGCAGCGACCTTATATCTGCTTCCCGGGGACGGCGGCAATTACCTCGTCGATGCCGGGGCACCGGCGGCGGCCTCAATGATCCGCCTGGGCCTGGACCCCGGTTCAGTACGGGCAGTCTTTATCACCCACATGCACGAGGACCACTACGGCGGCTTGTCCGGGCTGATCAAACACCAGATCAAGTATGACCACAACTGCCGGATTTTCCTGCCTGAGGCTGAAGCAATTCCTGTCTTCCAAGCGTTTGTCGGCCTGGCCCACCGGGCCGATTCCCGGCAACGCATCAGCTATGCCGCCATCCCGGCAGAGGAAGGGGAATTCTACTCCGACGGCGCTCTCAGCGTCCGGAACGTCCGCACAGGGCATATGCAGAATGTCGGAGAGCCTTTCCCGAGCTTCGCGTTCGTGCTGGAAGCCGCTGGCCGGCGGATCGTCCATACCGGCGATCTGCGGGGCGATTTTGCCGATTTCCCCTGGCAGGAGTGCCTTCCGGGCACAGTCTGCGTCTGCGAATTGACGCATTACAAGCTTGAGCCCTGGATCGATAAGCTGGCCGCCCTGCCCTTGCGGCAGTTAATCTTTTCCCATATCGGGAGTTTCTATGACAGCCCGGCCGGGCAGGCGTTAGTCAGCCGCCTGGCAGACCAGGCCCCCTTTCCATGCACGATTGCCGCAGACGGACAGGAGTTCAACTTGTGACCTGTCCCCCTACCCGCGCTTTATATCCTCCGCCCGCCTGAGAACAGATCAATATTTTGCCTGACAATATTTTCCGGCATTCTCCACCATGAATGCCAGCAGCTGGCTGCGGTCATCCAGGCCATGCGGATGATGCCCCCAGGATTTGCGCCGACAAAGGGTGATTTTCCCGCCCAGGGCCAGGAAGCGTTCCTCGACGATATTGATATGCTGCTGCACCGGCACCACCAGATCATCCTCGCCCGTGGTGGCGAAGATCGGTATCCCGGCCTCGGCGATAGGCTTCAGGCCGTTGATGGGATTCAGTGGCGAGACCAGCATTTCCGCATCGCTCAAATGGTAGGCTTCCTGCAGAACCCGGTACGTGTTGGCCCTGGTGCTGGTGCTGCAGTCAGCCATATTGCAGAGCGGCGCATCCAGATAGATGCCGGCGACTTTCTCCGGATTCTCGGAGGCAAAGCGGAGAGAGAAAAAACCGCCCCAGCTCAGGCCCATCAGATTGACCTTGCGGGAAAGCCCCAGAGCAACGCAATGCTGATAAAATTTCCGCAGCAGCGGCATGCCTTTGTCCGGCGTGGCATAGGTCGGATGAGCCTC
The DNA here is from genome assembly GCA_012800565.1 of Lentisphaerota bacterium. Lineage (GTDB taxonomy): Bacteria > Verrucomicrobiota > Lentisphaeria > Oligosphaerales > Oligosphaeraceae > JAAZIZ01. Next base: position 10,524 of record JAAZIZ010000204.1, on the reverse strand, counting down.
GATGTGGGCGTGATAAAAACCGCGGTCGAGCAATTCCGGCACTCCGACCCGCTCGACAAAAGCCTCCGGCCAAATCATGCACCAGGACCAGCGCCCGTCTCCTGCCGGCTGACGCGGCTCCACGATCCAGGCCTTGATGCCGTCAATGCTGAACCAATGGCGGGTGCCGTTGTACCATGGTTCCTGCTGATATTCTGCGGGGAAGACGATGTTCATTGGTTTGTGATACCCTTGCTCAAGAGAAGAAACTGAAAATATGTTGCATAACTCAGGCGAGGTCGCCGAGGTCCAGCTGGCAGACGCGGGAGACTTCAGCCGCAGTAGTCAGACCTTTGCCGACCTTGAGGTCACCGTCCTCTTTTAAGGTACGCATCCCGTGGCGGCGCGCGATGCTGGTGATTTCCGTGCTGTCCTTGTGGCTGTTGATGGCCGTCCGCAATTCATCATTGATAATCATCAGTTCGAAGATCGCAACCCGCCCGCGGTAGCCACTGCCCAGGCAGTTGCGACAACGTCTGCTTTCCTGGCCGGGCATACGTCCCGAGCCATTACATTCCGTGCAGATTCTGCGGACCAGGCGCTGCGAGGCCACGCCCAGCAGGGCCGAAGAGATCAGGAAACTCTCAACGCCCATTTCCATCAGTCGGCTGATGGCTCCGGCGGCATCATTGGTATGCAGGGTGCTCAAGACGAGGTGTCCAGTCAAGGCGGCATGGATAGCGATCTCGGCCGTCTCCCGGTCACGGATTTCCCCGACCAGGATCACATCGGGGTCCTGGCGCACGATGGCCCGCAGGCCGTTGGCGAAAGTCAAGCCGATATTGGCCCGGACATGGATTTGGGTCAGGCCGGCAAGCTGGTACTCCACCGGGTCCTCAATGGTGATGATTTTCCGGAAATCGGCATTGAGGATATTCATGATGCAATACAGGGTGGTGGTCTTGCCGCTGCCGGTCGGACCGACTATCAGGATCATCCCGTGCGGCATACTGAACAGCTTAGTCAAGTCCTCCAAGGTATCTTCCATAAGCCCGATCTTGCTCAGCTCGAATACCGCGGAGTCTTTCTGCAGCAGACGCAGCACAATGCTCTCGCCGTGCATGCAGGGCACGGTGCTGACTCGCACATCAATGGCATTGACGCCGCTGCCCAGTTCGATCCGCCCGTCCTGAGGCAGGCGGTGCTCAGCGATATTCATTCCGGCCAGCAGCTTGATGCGCGAGGCGATAGCCGCGTACTGGCTTTTGGGCGGCTTCAGGATGGTCTGCAGCAGCCCGTCAATGCGAAAGCGCACTGCCACTTCGTCCTCGCCAGGCTCAATATGAATATCGGAGGCGCCGGATTCCTGAGCCCGGGTGAAGATATCATTGACCAGGCGGACGATGGGTGCCTCCTTGGCCAGGTCGCGCAGGGCCTGCTCGCTGTTCCCGTCCCAGTCGATGCCACTGGTAGCTTCATCAGGACGGTCATACAGGGTGCCAATGAAACGCTCAATAAAGGCCCGCCGGGCCAGCACAAACGAGACCTCGGAATCATAAAAATTTTTCCACAGCAGGGCCAGTCTTCCGGCCTGGTACGGCGTGGCGATGGCAAGCACGGCCTGTTCGTTGCTCCAGGAGATTGGCAGACAGCATTCGGTATTGAGGAAATCGAAAGTTACTTCCGGGTAATAATTAAGGTCTCTGATTTCCTGCTCATCCAGCAATGGCAGTCCAGTTGCGGCGGCATAGACCCCCAGCAGTGCTTTCTCCTCCAGCTTGCCATTGCGAAGCAGGGCCAGGTCGTGTTCAGGTGAACCACAGATAAGCTCTTCCTCCGCGGGGAGCGTGATAATCTGCTGCAACGCCTGCCGGACCTTGGACTGCAGCTCCTCGCCTTGAGGGACGCTCTGCACTACCGGCTGATCTTTCACCGCTTTATTTGAATGATTGTGCTGGTCTTGTTCCATAACTGTATTCTGCTGCTGTCAAAGTCCCGGGAAAGAGTAGGCTTAGCCGGGAAAGTAGCGCCTCTTCGAGGCACCCTTAGGGGCGCCCCACCCCAGGCTGAAGCCTGAGGTTAAGCATGGTTAAGTGCCTGCGACACAAAGTATTGCATCTAAATGCTCTGTGGAACCCGGCCCGGTTCGAGCGTGGTACCGTCAGGTACAGGAAGAAAAAGGACGCTCACATCAGTACATTTCAGTACTGCGGTTCTGCTCAATTTCTTCCAGTGAGGCCTTGTAACGGCGGATAAGTTCCTCCTGGGGATTCTTGGTATCCAGGACATTAACGGTCAGGAGAATGAGCAGCTCGGTGCGGATATCCTGCTTGTAATTGGCCCGGAACAGCGCTCCCAGGTAGGGGATGTCCATCAGATACGGCACCCCGGTTTTCGTGCTGGCGGAAGTACTCTGAATCATGCCTCCCATCATCAGGGTGGTATTATCGGGGACGACCAGCTCGGAGGAGACTTTTTTCTTGGAGAGGGTCGGGGTAGTGGTGCCGGTATCATAGCCGGCGATGGCTGAGACTTCCTGCTCAATGACCAGCCGGACATCGTGCCCGGCGGTTATATACGGCGTCACGGTCATAATCACTCCCAAATCCTCGTATTCATAATTGGAGTTAAAGTTGTCGTTGTTGGTATAAGTAGTGGATTCGGTGGCGATCGGCACAGATGAACCGGCCTGCATATATCCCTGTGCGCCACTGAGCACTACCAGCTGCGGCTCAGACAGAATCTTGGTGTTGTCCTCACCGGCGTAGGCCTTCAGGAAAGCCAAGGTGTCACCGGCTTTGTTATTCCACAGCAGACCGATGCCTTTATGGGTAGGGCCGACCAGAGAATTCAGGGTATCACCAGTCGCAGCCGTGCCAATCAGGCTGTCCGCCACCGGAGAATTCAACAGCGAGGCACCAATGCTGCTGGCAGCCAGGGTACCGTTCCGGAGAGCCCGTTCCAGGCTGTAGGTGATGCCCAGCTGGGTATCTTCGGTCAAATTGATCTCGGTAATGATGGCCTGGATGGCGACCTGCCGCGGGGGCACATCCTGGCGTTCCAGGAACAGCTTGATCAGGCTCCAGGTCCGGGGGGTAGTCTTCAGGGTGATGCGGTTGCTTTCATCATCGGTATAGACAATGACCTCGGTGTCAAAGACAGTGCTGGTCAGAGAATTCTTGGCCTCATCGCTGCTGCGGCTGCTGCGGCTGCTGCGGCTGCTGCTGCCGGCAGTAGTGCTGCGGCTGGTCGAACTGCTGCTGGTGCTGCTGGTACTGGTCGAGCCGCTGGGAGCGGTGGCGCGGGCAGAGGTGCTCCGAGTGGTAGAGGTGGCGCTGGTCGGGCTGCTGCTGGTGGTGGTATTGAAGAATGCATCCAGAGAAGCGCTGAGTTTTTCCACGGTGCTGTGACGGACATTGTAGTAGTAGATTTCCTCCTTGTCAAGCATATCGGAACGGTCCAGCGACTTGATCCATTTGCCGACTTCATCAATAACCTCGGTCAACGCCGCCGAAACCACGATGATGCCAATCCGAGGCAAGGCGGTGATTTTTATGGCGCCGCCGGAGTTGCCGGTGCCGGTGGCGACCGGCAGTCCCAGAACCGGCAGGAGGCTCTGCATTTCCGTGGCGATCTCTTCCGCATCCACTTCCTGGCAGGGGAAACACTTGACTGGCCAGGCGCGCTCCCCCTTGTTGTCCAGGCGGGAGATAAGCTCACGGATTTTATTGATATTGGCCGGTGCTTCGACGATGACCAAGGTATTGGAATCGACGAGATCAGTCACACTCGCGCCGTCGGTCAGGAATGGCTTGATCAGATTGCTGATATCCGAACTTTTCTTATAGCGGATAGTGATGAAATCAACGATAACGTTGGGCTGGATATCATGGTCAGCATAGATGCGCCGCTCCTTGGGCATTTTGTCAAAAGGCAGGATATGAATAAAGCCGGGATTTTTAGAGGCGTAAGCTCCGGCCAGCCAGAGGATATGCTCGAAAGTCGCCCAAGTCTCCCGAGCAGTCATTTTCGTCTTCACTTCCATGGTGATGGCGCCTTTGACGGCCGGGTCGATCAGATAGTTGAAATTAAGCATATTTTCCGAGGCAAAAGTCTTGGTTACCACATCAATGGAGTCGCCATTGAAGATAAAGCCGACTTCCAATTCGGTTTCCGGGTCCGGCACGCCCTGAATCAGGTTGTCCGGATACTCGGAGACCGCGAAGGTCTCACCGTCCTTTGAGGATACCCGGTCAGGCAGCACGAATTGGCGCTCAATGGCTGGAGCCTCCTGCTCGGAAGGCGGAGTGACAGACAGTGGAGTCTCATCCAGCAAATCAGCCTTGCGGGTCGGAATCTTGGTAAAAGGCAACTGACGCTGACCAGAAGCGTCCAGCGCGGAATCCTCCTGAGCATCACTGCTGGCAAAACCGGCAATCCTGCTGCTGGTGCAGGCGGACAAAAAAACCAGCCCGGCAGTGCAGAAAACACAAATTTTTTTACTGAAGCTGCTGTACATATTGATCCTTGGGAGCGATTCTGAATAATGATGGCAGAGCAGGTGGGGCCTCGGTCTGAGTTATTGCCGGGATGGAGGACGACGGGTGCTGCGGTTCAGCAATTCCAAGCGCTGGCGCAGTTTTTCGTTTTGGCTGGCAGTGTTGCCGGGCGATGCGGTGGCGGGGCTATTCGCAGCCGCCGGTGCCGGTGCCGCCTGCGGCGCTCGCTCACCCGGCCGGACGGCTCGGGTGGGGGGGGCCGACGGCGTTGCAGCCGCAGGGGCCGCAGGGAAGCCCGGCGGGCTGGGAGGCTGCATATCCGCACTACCAGGGATGGTCTTGGCCGGTACCGGCGTGGCCGGCATGGCCTGGGCCTGCTTGGCGGCGGCAGCCGCCTGTGCTTCTGCGGCTTCACGCTGCTTCTGCCGGGCACTGGCCTCGTTGACAGCCGCAGTCTTGCGTTGCTGACTGGCATCGCTGCCGAATTCGATTTTCAGTTCCACGCGTTCAGCATTCCGCTTCAATACCGCAGAATTCTCCTCGGTATTGATTTCGGCCAGGATATAGCCGGAGTCATTGATGGCATCGCCGACCGCAAAAACTACTTTCTGGGGTTTTGCCGGTGCATCGCTATCCGGCGACTGAGCATCGCTCTGACCACCGGGCAACGGTACGCGGCGACCGGCGCGGATGACCCGGCGAGCGGAACTGCGTGCCGGCAGACTCTGGCGCTGCTTGATTACCGCGACCGGCTTGGCCTGGCCCGGCAAGCCCATCCAGGCAATGCCGGTCAGCTCAAAATCGGATTTCTCGGGTGCCTGGTCACCATCTGGGCTCCCTGCGCCGGTATCGGTCTTTTCCGTGCGGTCGGGCCGGAACAGCGATTTTTCCCAAATTTCCTCGAAATTGAGGGTGGTGGTCTTGGGCGCGAGCCGGCTGGCTTGCTGCTGGGGGTCGCTCTTGCCGCCCTTGGAGTCTTTGCCAGCTTTTTCGGTTGCCTCAATGCTGGGCAGTTCCGGGGTGGCGATTCTGCGCATGGTGACAGTGCTCAGGATAGCTGTGACAATCAGCAGCGCATTGAGGAAAAGCCAGGAGACGTTGCTCATAATGCGGTTCCTCCTTTGCTGTTCTTGCTGACTGCCTCTCCATTGAGATAATCCGCAACCTCGGGATTAAGCACCAGTGCCCGCAAGCGCGCTGAGAGATTCACATTCTTCGGGGTACGCGGGTTGTCCGGCTCAATGCGGCAGTAATTCCAACTCAGCTTGGAGCCATACTGATGCACTTCCTGAAACAGGCGGCTGACCTCCTGCATGCTGATACCGCGGAAATCAAGCTTGATCTGCACTTCCTGAATATGAGTGGCCCCGGGCAATTTGTTGCGCTGCACATCGACCTTATGGTTCGCCGGTAATTGCGCCTGACGCAGAATCTTGCCGAATTCACGGGTGATTTCCTGGTCCACCTGAACCCGTTGGCCGCTGGAGAACCAGAACGGCGCAGCTAGCTCCTGCAGCTGGGAGAGCTCCTGCAGCTGTTCCTCGGATAACTTCTGCTGCAGCTGCAGCTCCTTGCGCAGAGAATTCAAAGTCTGCAATTTTTCTTCGATGCGGCGGCTGGTGGGCAGGGTAAAACTGATATAGCGCCGGACGAAGAAGAAGCCAACGATCAACATCAGCAGCAGCAGAAACAATTGCCGGCGGGGAATTTTAGAGAAATTAGCCATGTTGTCGGTGGGACAGCGCAGCAGAAGCTGCGGCCTGCATTATGGTTGAGGATCGGGCCCGGGAGCAGGATCGGCCGCACGAGTGGAATTTTCCGCTCCGGGAACCGCATTGCCGTTTTCATCCTGCGGCTCAGCAACAACGCTTGTTGCGTCAGAGTCATCGTCGGTGCCCGTCTCCTGGGGTGCGGCTTCCTCCAAGGCCTGTTGTTTGGCCGCCTCCAGGCGCTTCTTCTGACGTTGGGCGAACTCAAGCTTTTCGTCTTCCGTGTCGAAACGGGCATTGAGGTTATAACGCTGAGTATAGACCCCCTGATTGAACTGCGAAGACAATTCCCGGACGTCGCCCAAGATGGGCGATTCCTCAAGCTTCTCCGGCAGATCGAGATTGCGGGTACTGCTCTGTAATTGCATGGTAATCTGTCCTGCATTCCATTCCAGGCGAGTCGAGGCCCAGGTCGGGGCTTCAATCAGATTGCTCAATTCAATCAGAGCTTCGGGAAAATCAGGCATCTGCTGGACATTGTCCTGCAGTTCCTGACGCAGAGAATGGACGAATTCCTTTTCGGCGGGGTCGCTCTGCTTCTTCAGGCCGTCCAGCAGAGCCTGCACCATCTGAGTTTCAGATTCAATCCTGCGCAAATGCCCCGCTTTAGCCTGAAATTGACGGGCATAACCGCTGACTAAAGTAGCAAAAATATACACCAGCAGAGCAGCAGCGACGATTTTACTGGCGATATTCCGCCGGGCTTTGAGGTTCTCCGGCGGAGAAATCAGCGTGCGCTGATCGCGACTGCTTTCTCTGCTTAAGCCATAAGCCGCCAGAATCAAAGCCGGGATGCAGGACATCTGCTCGTCCCGCGACAGGCTCTCCAGGGCTTCAAGCTGATATTCCTCTGTGGGGGGAAAAGCTTCCGGGAAACTCATGGCCGCGAGATTGATATTCTGGGCCACCACCCGCAACGATCCTGCCTTGCAGGCCTGGTAGCCGCTGTTGCCTGTCTCCGCCGGGAAAACAATATCCGCATTTGCAAACAGCGGGTCCAAAGCCAGGGGCGCGGGCAAGATGACATCGACGTGATTGAGGCCGCTCAGCACTGTCAGCCATTTGCGCCATTGTTCCTCGCGCACATAGAATAGTCTGACGCATAAGTTCTGCTGCTCGCCGGAGCCGGGCAGCAGGCGGTATCCCCAAAGCAGCTTTTCCGGTGGGATAGGCGTCTGCTTGCGCAATTCGAAAGCTAAAGCGCCACGCAGCTGTTCCTTGCCGATGGCACCTGGTACCTCAATATCGGCCATTCCCCAGCCGGCCTGGTCGCCGCCAGCCACGATAAACTCGTTATCTGTACAGCCGACCGCTTTCACGCCTTGGACAACCAGTTCCGCCAGAGATTGGTCCTGCCCCAGCTTGGACTGCCAGCAGGCCAAGACCTTGAACTGGTCCCGGGACCGGCCCAAACGAATGATTTGGCAGGATTTGCCGCTCCAGCAGACCGCAGTCGCGTTGGCTCTTACATATTTTGGCATTGCAGAAATTGTTCCAGGGGAAATAAATCGTTCACCGCGCCGGCATCTCCAGAGCTAATGCTATGTAAGGAGTCGTGCAAAAACTAAACGCAGGAACAACGGAATTATTTTCAGCCGTCCCTGGCGGAAGCAAGGGTCGGCTGCCCGCAGTTGGGTTTTTAGACCATGGCCGGCCGGCAAAGTTCCGCTGCCCGAACTTAGCTGCGGCGTCTTGTCAAGGCCCATCCGCTGGTCGTCTCTTCGGTCTGGGTATCACCGGGCAGCAGTTCCTCGTAGTTCTCGGCCACTTTGCGCACGCCTTCGGCATAGCGGTCGATTTCCTTTTCCCGGTAATGTTTGAACCATGGTTCGTGGAAGACGCGGCTATGAGCGCGGTCGGTATGCGGCAGTTCGCCGGTCAGGGCTGCTAAATCGGTACCATCAGGCAAGTTGACCAGTGCGGTCGGCTTGCCGTGCCCATAGATATCCCAGGAGGTAAACAGCGGATGACGATGCAAGGGCCGGTTGATGCCAGTATGGCAAGGCACACCTTCCGCCCGTACCGCAGCAAAGAAACGGTTCAGAGACAGCCCCTGGAACTTATCCTTGTCATAGAAAGCACAACTGGCATACCAGCCGGCTTTGCTGCTGCCGGAGTCTTCAGGATAACACCAGCGCAGTCCGGGAATATCCCGCAACTGAGACCAGAAACGCTTCATCGCCTGATCTATTTCGGCGATCTCGGCCGAATATTTTTTCAATTGTATCCGCCCCACGGTAGATGACATTTGGTGCATGCGGTACTTATAGCCGCCCCAGGGCAGTCCGCCGGCCTCACCTTTCACTGCCTCGGAGACCTCGCTGTGACGTTCGTAATGGCCCCAGAGGATTGCGCGTTCATAGATTTCCTGGTTGTCGGTCAGCAGCATTCCGCCCTCGCCGATGGCAAAAGACTTGCCGCTCATCAGTGAGAAAGCCGCGACATCTCCAAAAGTACCCAGCATCCGGCCTTTGTAATAGCCTCCTTGAGCGTGCGAGACATCCTCTATGACCTTGATGTGATGCTTCTTGGCCACCGCCATAATCCGATCCATATCGGCCGGATAGGAGGCGTAATGAACCACGACCACGGCCTTGGTGCGCGGCGTGATGTGTTTTTCAAAGCTCTCCACCGAGAGACAGAGGGTATCGGGGTCGATATCGGCAAAAACCACTGCTGCACCCAGTGAGAGTGCCGGAACGGCAGAGGCCCAGTAAGTCAGAGACGGGCAGATCAGCTCATCACCCGGTCCCAGCTTGACGGCGAACATCGCGGCCTGCAGAGCAGCAGTGCCGGAACTGTGCGCCAAAGCATACTTGGTGCCATTCCAGGCCGCAAATTCAGCTGCGAATTTGCCGGTAATGTCGGTGCCGGACATATTGCCGTCGCGCAGGACTTCCAGCACCGCAGCCTCCATTTCCTGATTCACGATCGGCCATTTGAACATGTCGCCTTCAGGAAAATCAATCGCCGCTTTGCCACCCAATAATGCCAGTTTGCTCATGGTATTCCCCTGCCTAATTAACCAGAACTACAACCCGTAAGGAAATGGTCACAAAAATATAACCATCACCATAATGTAGCCTAAGAGTGAAATTTTGCCATTGCCAAACCATCCTTGGCAGGAAAAAAGCGAACGGTGTGGACGGCATGGACGGTATGGACGGGGTGGCATTTGGGGGCCCCGAAAAGGTGCGACATACCAACCTGCAACGATTATGGGTTTCCGTCTCTTGGCGTTCCTGGCGTTCCTGGCGGTTCAATAAACTGGGACAAGCTCAGGAGCTGGGACTGGGCTTGGAAGGTGCCTCGGGATACTGCTGTATCACGCTGGCAGCAAAATCCAGGAATGTCCCTTGTTCCAGATGTTCCCTGGCCTGCCGCATCAAATGCAAAAAGAAATGCAGGTTATGGGTAGTCAACAGGCGTGCACCCATTATTTCGCCGGCATGCAGCAGGTGCCGGATATAGGCTTTGCTGAAATTCTGGCAGGCATAGCATTGACAGCCGTCCTGGATCGGGCTGAAATCCTCCTTGTACCTGGCAGCTTTCACCGGGATGGTGCCGGTCGGGGTGTAGGCACTGCCGTTGCGCCCCATTCTGGTAGGCAACACGCAATCGAACATATCTATCCCCTGCATAATCCCCATGATCATCTGCCGCGGAGTGCCCACGCCCATCAGATAATGCGGCAAGGCCGGCGGCAACGCATCAGCGCAGTACTCCAGCACTTCCAGCATGGTTTTCTCGGGTTCGCCGACACTGACTCCGCCGATGGCAATGCCGTCGAAGCCCATGCCCGCAATCGCGGCGATGGCCTGGCGGCGTAAATCCGCATAGACGCTGCCTTGCACAATACCGAAGACCATCTGTCCAGGTGCTGTGGGTTGCCGCCGGCTTTCCTCGGCCCAGCGCAAGGTCATCTCCAGGGATTGCCTGGCGGCATCCCAGGTCGCCGGCCAGGCGGTGCATTCATCGAAGGCCATCGCAATATCGGAGGCGAGGATACGCTGGATGGCCATGGCCTCTTTCGGCCCCAGAAAAAGCCGGCTGCCGTCAAGGTGAGACTGGAAAAACACTCCTTCCGCAGTCACTTTTCTCAGCCGGCTCAGGCTGAAGACCTGAAAACCGCCGCTGTCGGTCAGGATGGGGCGGTCCCAATGCATGAACTTATGCAGACCGCCGGCCTGTCTGATGATGTCCATGCCCGGGCGAAGATTCAGATGGTAGGTGTTGCCGAGGATGATTTCCGCCCCGAGCTCGACCAGCTCGCGGTT
>JAAZIZ010000203.1 GCA_012800565.1 Lentisphaerota bacterium | reverse complement strand
TATTTTTCCTCTAAAGGCTGCATAGCGCCATAGTGCGGGTCGGACGGGGCGGACAGGTCGGACAGGTCGGACAGGTCGGACAGGTCGGACGGGTCGGACGGGTCGGACAAGCTCGCCCCCTGTGAAATCCTAGTGATTCTTATAAATACAGTTTACTATCTGCAAACCTGCTTGTAATCTTGCCCAGCAAAATCGCCACGAATGCAATAATCGCCACTGCGATTCGTTTTATTATCAGCGTGAGGCAAACAGCCGAACCAATTTTCGGGTAACTATAAAATCAAGGAACACCACAATGCTGAAAAAACTCCTGACTCTGCTGACCATCAGTGCCTTGGGTACAGTAATAGCCCAGGAAGCCACTCCTGCTGCTCCTGCTGAAGCCGCTAAGCCCGCCGAAGTCGCCCAGCCCGCCGAAGTCACCCAACCCGCCGAAGCCTCCCAAACCGCCGTACCCCGCCAGCAACGCAACCGGGGCGGGCAGCGCAATTTTAACCGGGGCGGCGCAGGGGACAACAAGGATTTATTTGTGGAGCGGATGCAAAGCGTATCGGCTAAACTTATCGCGAAATACGATGCTGATGCTGACGGTGTCCTCAATGACACGGAAAAAGCCGCCTTGCAAAAAGATCTGAAGACGGTTGAGGAATTCATGGAGATCGCCAATATCTTCCAGATTCGCCAACTGCAGGCTGCAGACCTGGATGGGGATTTCATCCTCAGCGAGGAAGAAATTGAAAAACTTGACATGCAGAAAATCCGTCAAAGCGTCATGCCTCGGAACCGTCAACTGCCCCCCGGCCGGCGCGAACCCGGTCCGAACCGCCCGAACCGGCCCCCGAGAGTCCCGGTGGCGCCCGATGCCCCGGCCGCAAAATAAATTCCTCCCGACATAACCTTACGGTGCGGGCAGACTGCCATAGCCAGGTCTGCCCGCACTTTTTATTTTCCCGCCCGGCGGGGGCGGTTCGGGGTCAGCGTGGTTCACGGCAATCCCAGCAGGCCTTGGCTGCGGCCAGAATTTCCTCGGTCGCGATCATCCTGCCCTTGCCCTCCGGTCCACAGGCGACTTTGCCACTTACCGGCCCCAGGAACTGCACCCCGCGTTCCTGCAGAATCCGGCAATTATTTTGAGTGGCCGGATGATGCCACATACGCGGATTCATGGCCGGCGCCACCAGCACCGGTCCGCTATGCGAAAGATAATAAGTCGAGAGCATATCATCGGCGATACCCTGCGCCATCTTGTCCAGAATATTGGCCGTTGCCGGCGCAATCAGCAGCAGTGCCGCCCGTTCGGCCAAATCAATATGCCCAGGCTTCCAGTCCGGCAAAGTCCATAAGTCGGTCAGCACCGGGCGCTGCGAGAGCGTAAAGAACGTCTGAGGGCAGACCAGCTTCCGGGCACTTTCGGTCATAATCACCTGCACCGGAATGCCGGCCTGAGATAGCTTGCTGGTCAAATCCGCCGCCTTGTAGGCGGCAATCGATCCGGTTACTCCCAGTACCAGTACCTGCATCGGCTCTGTAGTCATAGCCAAGGCTCCTTGTTACGCATTATACTGCGGCATTTGGCCGCAGTGATTATAGCCGCCAGCGTAGCAGCAGCAGCATCGGCATTGTCATTGATCAGCAAGTAATCGTATTCCCGCCAGTGCTGCATCTCCTGTATTCCTGCTTCCAGCCGCCGCTGGACCGTAGCCGTGTCCTCAGTTTTGCGCCCGCGCAGGCGCTCCGCCAGAACTCTCAGCGAGGGCGGAGCCATAAATACGGTCAGGAAGTGCTTCTTCCAGGCGGTGTCAGCAATATTGCCGGCAATCTGCCGGGCACCCTGGACGTCGATATCCAGTATGACACTGGTTCCTGCCGTAAGCCGGGGAAACACCTCGCTCTTCGGGGTGCCATAAAATTGCCCGTGCACCTCAGCCCATTCCAGGTATTCCCCCTGGTCCCGCCGAGCCGCAAATTCTTCCTGACTGACGAAGTTGTAATGCACACCTTGCTCCTCTCCCGGACGCGGCGCCCGGGTGGTGCAGGAAACGGAAAAGCCGGTATTGTTCAGCTGGGTAAAGAGATGCCTGCACACGGTCGATTTGCCCACGCCACTGGGACCGGACAAAATGACCGCAATTGCGGCAGGGACGGCATTGCTCATAGTATGACCTCAGTGTAATCCGAGAAACCTGCATACGACAACCGGCAAAAGCTGCACTCCTATTCGCAGCCCGCCGGCAAGACAAAACGCAGCGCCGACCCATTCGGCGCAGTTAAATTCAGAGCTGAGAGCAGTTCCGGCAGAGCTTCGGGAACCCTGTTCGGAGAGGAAGCAGAATCCTGCAGCAACACTTTCAGCCCGCTTGCATCCTGCTCCAAAGAAACCTGGCTCTCCAGCAGCACTTGCCGGCAGCGCAGCCGCTGCCAGAGCGGCAGACTGGTGAACTGCGGCGTGGGCACCAGACGGCTGTAGGCCAGAAGCGGGAACAAGCGCGGATTGTACGGATACCATTGCCGGGCCTGCTCCAAGCTGACGGCTGCCGCATCCCAATCCCCGCTCAACAGTTGCACCTTGGCTAAACGGCAGTGCGAAGACGAACGGTGCGGAGTGCGCTGCACCAGCAACCGGCAGGACGCCGCCGCCTCGGCCAGATCGCCATTGGCCAGCGCAATCTCACTGCGCAGGCGGCAAGGCGTGGGTGAATGGGGCAACCGCTCTTCAACTGAACGCAGACACGCCAAAGCGCCGGAAAGACTGGAGACCTTTTGCGCGGCAACCAGCTGCAGATCATGCTCGGCGGGAACCCGCAGCAGCACCAGAACGGCAAGCAAACCCGCCAGGATGCCGCTGCCGCGCCACAGCACAGCAGTGCGCCGCCCGGTCGCCACCGCCGGGGGGCGCTCCGGTGCAGGCGCAAAAAGCCACAGCCCGACAAAGGAAGCCAGGAAGACGGTACCGGGAATGGTATCGTTAAACTGGAATTGCGAATGCAGCAGCCAGGCACACCAGCCGGAACCGGCCGCCAGAACATAACGGCGGTCGCGATGCTGCTGCTGCCGCCAGAACCCCAGAACCAGCGCCAAAGGAAAACCCAGGCGCAGGATGGCCACCAGCAGTCCCGGTATCCCGCACTGCCCCAGCAGGGCGAAGAACATTGAGTGTGGATCACGAGCCTCTTCCGCCAGCGGAGGCTTCAGGCGCATGTGCCACGGGAAAAACTCCCCCAGTCCGGCTCCGGTCACAGGATAACGAGAAAAAATCTGCACCGAAGTGCGGTAGTACTGCAGGCGAACCGAGGCCGAAAGCAAATCCCGGTCCGTGGCCAAAGTCACTGCCAGCACCAGAGCCAGGGCCAGGATTGCCCCGCCGCTCAGCAGACCGAGATGCCAGCGCAGACGCAGGGGACACAGCCAGATGAACACCGCCAAACCGCCGCCGAAGCCCAGCAAAGCTCCCCGGCTGCCGCTCCACAGCGGCGCCCCCAGGAACAGCACTCCGCC
>JAAZIZ010000202.1 GCA_012800565.1 Lentisphaerota bacterium | reverse complement strand
TGCCGTCCTGCTCTTGGCTGGATTACTGAAGAATTGCAGCATTGGCGTCAAGGGTCCCGGGGGGCGATCGCCAGGGGGCTCCTGCCAGACAGTCCGGCAAAGCAGCAGCAAAGAGCCCAGGCGCTGCAATTTTTTGCTGCTTCCCCACCAGATAACAGCCATGCACCAAGGGCGGGGATCGGGCACGGATCGCAGCAAGACCCGCCAGTGCTGTTCCAGCCACTGCGGGGACAATGCTTCCCAAGCCTCGCGCAACGGCAGCCAGCTCTTCAGTTCGGCGATATCAAGCACAAAATCCTGAATCGGAGCATCTTTCAGGAGCAGCACCGACTGCAGGCGCAAACGCTGGGTTGGACTCTCAAATGTCTGGGGCGTGAGTTTGAAGCCGCCTTTTTCCCAGACCTAGCAAATCGCCGGCCAGCGTCGCAGCAGATGGGCCAGCGCCTGCGCGTTGGTCTTTTCCAGCAGCCAAGACAAAGCGGCCTGAGATATCTGCTGCATCAGCGAGTCCTTTCGTCCAAGTACTGACTGAAATATCCGCCAGTGAGGACTGACTGCAGGACTCTGTCGCGCAAACCGGTCTCGGCCAGCAGGTCCAGGATTGAATAGCGGTTGCGGATCATGCCGTCTGCCAGAATACCGTTCAGCATTGCTGCCCGGCTCAGGCCGATTTCTGCCGGTTCAACCGGGCAGCGGACTATCCGGAAGCGGCGCTGCAGCTCGGTGAACGGGATAAGCTGCCGCGCAATTTTCTGCTGCATCTCCGGCCAGGCTTGCAGAATGAGCTGCCGGCGCTGAAGCAGGGCATCGCCAGTAAGCAGTTTCTCCTGGGAGATAGCAGAAGCATTCTGGTAAAACGGCGTGCCCCCCAATTCGCGCTCCACTTCAGCCTGGCGCTCTGCGCTGCTCATCAAGGGCTGCTGCGCCAGCAATTCAGACAGCTCAGCGGCGGAAATTTTGCCCATCTCCTCATACAATGCGGCGACAATCAGGGTGCCAAGCGCAACCTTGAAGCCGTGGGAGACTTCCTGCCCCTTGCATTTCAGACCGCGCATCTCCCAGATATGGCTCATCATGTGCTCGGCACCGGAAGCCGGGCGGGAGGATTTTGTATAATATTGCATTGAGAAGCCGGTATAAGCCAGACCGGTAAACAAATCCTCCATAGCGGTGCTTTTGCCGCTCAGTACCCCCTCGGGATCAGACAGCCATTCCCGGAGATGCTTCTGGACCATATCCCAGGCTACCGCATCCAGCGGATCACAGCCAAGCTGATCCGCCACCAGCCAATCGGCCCCGGCCACGACTTTGGCTGCCAAGTCAGCATACCCGGCTGCAGCCATCTCCGGCGGCGCCTTGGCCAGCACAGCGTTATCGGCCAAAATCACCAGCGGCGCCCCGCAAGGCATAGTCTGTTTGAAGCCATCGACCGTCAAGGCCGCTCCGGCAGAAGTATAGCCATCGACCGAGGCAGCCGTCGCCACACAGAGATAACCGCCTGTTTCAGCTTCGAAAGACGCCCTTTTGACCAGATCATTGATGGTACCTGAGCCGATGGCCACCGGCACCCTGCCCTGCAGCTGCGTCCGCAGCTGCTCGACATACTTATAATCGGCATGCAGCATGGGCTGGGCCGGAAAAATCACCGGCGCAGCCATTCGGCTGCGGTCTGCCAACAGCAACTGCTCTACTTCTTTGCCTGCGGCCGCCCAAGTATTTTCATCGGCGATCAGGATGACTTCCTGACCCGGCCAGTGTTCCTGCAGGGCATGGCCGACTTCTGCCAGGATGTTGGTGCCAAGCAGGCAGCGTTTTGTACTAAGTCCAGCGGGGATGGGTATTTCTGGCATAGTTTTCTCCTGGTTGCAGCAGAAGTAATTCCTAAAATCAGATGCGCTGCTCAGAAACTTCTGCTAATATGGTAATAATATATACCATAATCCCAAACCAGGAGAAAAACAATCGCGCCGGCAATAAACCGGCGCAGCAAAACAAGGCGCAAAATAATGCGTCATTTATCCGCAGATTACAATTCCGCGAACAGACTGCGCAGATACTCCACGGCTTTGCGCATGGCCTCTTCGCCGGAATAATCATTGCCTTCGTATTCGATATTGATATACTTGTCATACCCGGCCGCCTGCATGGCCCGGACGGTCGAACGCTGATCAATATCTCCCTCGCCGATCAAAGCCGCCCGGTACCATTTGCCGTCCAGCATCGCGCGGTAGCCTTCCTGCTGCTCAGCGCTGATATACCAGTCTTTGAAATGCGCATGTTCGACGAATTTTGCCACCCGGGTGAACGACTCGCCAACTTCCTCGCCACCACTGGCGGCATTGCCGTTGTCGAAAGTCAAACGCAAATCCGGGATTTCCGCCTGCGCGGCCAGGAAATCAGCGGAGGTCACGAAAGGCGAATACTGCCCCGGGAAATTCTCGACCGTGAAGTTAATGCCGGCCTGTTTGGCAAACGGCATGACTTTCTTGATGCCCTCAATATAATTGCGGCGGATAGCCTCACGATCCTGACAATCCTTGGGTGGAGAAGGCGGAAGCATTACCGTCGGCACACCGAGTTCCACTGCGATTTCGATGCCGCGCTTGCAATCGTCAATGCCCTGCTGACGGTTCTGCGCATCGGGATATGCCAGCCCGCGGGCAAAGAAAGTGTAAGCGACTAACGGCACACCATAATCCTCCGACATTTTCC
This sequence comes from Lentisphaerota bacterium, assembly GCA_012800565.1. Taxonomy (GTDB): domain Bacteria; phylum Verrucomicrobiota; class Lentisphaeria; order Oligosphaerales; family Oligosphaeraceae; genus JAAZIZ01. The sequence continues at coordinate 7,513 of JAAZIZ010000202.1, read as the reverse complement.
GGATATCGGCGGGCTTCTGGTCATAAAGCGTCACCATATCCAAGCCATCGAGTTTCAGGTCCGCAGACATAGCAAACATTTTCTGCACCCCGAATTCCGGCAACCGGGCCAGAGTATAAGACATCATTGACAATTTCATGGTTGTGTCCTCGGCATAAAGGGTGAACAGCCCTGGCCCTGACTGACATCAGAGCCCAGGGCCGCGCTGTACAGGCAGTTATTTCTTCTGGGCGGCGGCGATGGCCATGGCCTCCGGATCGAGCTCATTCAGATTGTCAAACACTTTCTGGAAAGCGTCTCCAACCAGGGCGGCCACTTCCGGGCCATTCGGGGCGCGCAGGGGCATGGTCATGCCGAAATGGGTGTCGCAATGCTTCTGGGCCATGGGGAAAAGGGCCGGGTTATAATCGACCGCCTCACCCGCCGCCTGGCTAAGCGGACAGGACCAGGGGCAGCCACCGCCGTACGCATTCTTCGCCCGGAACACAGTCATGTTGGGCAGGATATAGCTCTGCCAAATGCCGACCCCGGCACCTTCAGCTTTCAGGGCAGCCATGATTGCGTCGCGCAGGATATTGGGCGCACCGGTCCAGCCCAAGGCTTTGGCGTCGATGCGGTTGGTATAATTGTACCAGTTGTGCAGGTATCCTTCGGGCTGAATAGGAACAATCAGCCCTTTGATGCCTTTGAGTTTGCCGGTCAGCACTGCGGCATTCTCCTGCAGAGTAGTAAAATATTGCGGCATCTTGGCCAGTTGCGCCCGTCCGAATGCGGCCACGATATCAGAACCACGGTACATCCAGCCCAAGGCATAGGAATGGTAGTCGCGGGACTCCATCGGCGTGGATGACTCTCCGAAGCTCCAGAGTCTGGCAGCGGCCTGGTACATCTCTTCATTATCCGTCACAAACATCCCACCCTCGCCGGAGCACAGGCATTTGTTCTGATTGAAGCTGAAAGCGGCGCAATCGCCGAGCTTGCCAGCATTCACGCCCTTGAACTTGGCACCGTGTGCCTGGCAGGAATCTTCGATCAGCACCAGTTTGTGCTTTTTGGCAATGGCCCGCAATTTGTCGAAATTGCAGGTCAGGCCATGCAGGTTCACCGCGATAATGGCCTTGGTCCTCGGGGTGATTGCGGCCTCAATTTTATCCTCGTCCATATTGATGGTGTCGAAATTGATATCGACAAAGACCGGCACTGCGTTATGGTGCAGGATACAGGTCGCGCTGGAGGACCAGGAATATGAGGTCACAATGACCTGATCACCGGCACTCACACCGGCAGCCACCACGCACATGTGCAGAGCAGCGGTGCCGCTATTGGTGAAAATCGCATACTTGTTGCCAGTATAGGCGGCGAATTCTTCAGCGAAGAGTTTGCAGTTGGGGCCAAAAGCGTGCTTGTTGCCCTCCAGGGAAGCCATAACCATCTTCCGGTCAGTATCATCAATCGGAGGCCAGGGTTTGATGGTACCTTCCGGAAGCAACATTTTACCGCCATTGATTGCCAGTTTAGCCATAAGAATTCTCCTTACTGCTGAGTGGGTGAATAAATCCGGACCGGATTAAGCATCCGCCTGTCCAGTCATTGCTTTAAGGTAAAGCATTTCCGGGAATTAACAAGAAAAAGTCAGCAGTAATCACTTGCGTTTGTTAGTAATTGCTTGCGGCAGGAGGTTTTTGCAAAAAAATCCCCTCTGCAGTAGCAAAATGCCGCTGCTGTGTTAAGGTAAGGAGTCGTTCAAGGACGGGGATAAAATTTCCTGCTCCCCTCAGGCTGCGGTTGCTGCAGGCGGGAAGAAACGGCCCCGAAAGGAAAATTTTCTCCCGGGGCGGTTATGAAAAACTGAAAAACGGTATATAATTTGTTGTTTTCCTTATTTGTCACTGTCATTCAGAGAAAGGATAAAGACCATGCATTCACAACGCTTGTCCATCTACATTTTTGTTCTGCTGCTGACTGCGCTGCTGCCGGCTCAGGAATTCACGTTCGAAGTCAAGACTAACAAAGAAGATGCGATTTACAGCAAAGGCGAAGACATTGTTTTTTCGCTCCGCCTGTTAAAGGATACGCAGGCGGTGGCCGGCCGCACCATCAGTTACAATTTGGTCGGTGATGGCAATCTGCGCGAGAATGGCACCTTTATCAGTTCGAAAACCCCATATACGGTGCAGAGCAAGCTTGATTTTCCCGGCTGGGTGTACATCCGCTGTGTCCTTCTGGATGATGACGGCAAGCCGGTGAAATTCATAAACCAACGCAACCGCGAAGAGGAGATCAGCGGCAGCATCGGCGCTATGGTCGATCCTTATGAAATCAAAGCGGCCGGAGAGGAACCGGCTGATTTCGACGCTTTCTGGCAGCGGGCACGGGCAGAACTGTCGACCGTACCCCTGGAAGCAAAGCTGGAACCGATGTCACGCGGTGCCAATGACGACGGGAAGCTCTCCTGCTACGATATCAAAATCCCCTGCCCCGGCGGCATGCCGGTCTCCGGCTATCTGGTCAAACCCAGTGGAGCCAAGCCCAAGAGCCTGCCGGCGCTGATCAGCTACCACGGCGCCGGGGTGCGCTCGGCCGTTCTAAGCACCGCACTGTCGTACGCCCGGAGGGGCTTTATCGCCATGGATGTCAATGCTCACGGCATTGAAAACGGACAGCCGCCGGAATTCTACACCGCGCTGAGCAACAATGAATTGAAAGACTACCGCAGCCGGGACAAGGATGACCCGGAAAAGTTCTATTTCCGGGGGATGTATCAGCGGGTCATGCGCTCCTTGGAATACATCAAGACCTGCCCCGAATGGGATGGCAAGACGCTGGTAGTCATCGGCGGCAGCCAGGGCGGTGCCCAATCCCTGGTCGCAGCAGCGCTGGACCCGCAAGTCACCCTGTGCCTTGCCGGCGTACCGGCAATGAGCGAGCACTCCGGGCCGCTGGCCCAGCCGCCACGCCAGGCCGGCTGGCCGCGCCTGTACCGGGCTAATGCCCAGGGCAAGCCTGACAATGAAAAAGTCTGCCGTGCCGCAGCTTATTTCGACAATATCTACTTCGCCAAACGCATCAAAGCAGACTGTTTTTTGAGCACCGGCTTTGTCGACACCACTTGTCCGCCGACCGGCGTGTTTGCAGTCTTCAACAACCTGCCCCAGGGAATCCGCAAGGAGATCACCCTGACCCCGGCAGCCGGACATGGCGCACCGAACACTAAGGGCGATGCATACCTGAAAAAGCTGGGTGAATCTCTGCAGAAGAAAGCCGCCGCTCCCAGGCGGCGCAGATAATTGCCGCACCAGAACACCGCCAGCTGGTGCCCTGCGGCTTGCTGCAGCAGCCGCAGCTGGAAATTGCTGCAGAAAGCCTCCCATACTCACTCTGCCAGGATGACGAAGAGATACCATTCTGAGCATTGTTTCGCAACTGGCAATTCCACCGACAAGGAACATCCATGACCCTGAAATTCTACAACACCCTAAGTCGCCGGCTGGAGGAATTCCGGCCTATAGTCCCCGGTAAAGTCGGCTTGTACACCTGCGGGCCGACAGTATACAACTACGCGCATATCGGCAATTTCCGCTGCTACGCCTTCGAGGATATCCTGAAACGGACCTTGCTGTTTCTGGGATACGAGGTCAAGCATGTGATGAATCTGACCGATGTCGATGACAAGACCATCCGGGGATCACAGGAAGCCGGTTTGAAACTGAATGATTTCACGGCAAAATTCAAGCAGGCTTTCTTTGCTGACATAGCTGTGCTGCGCCTGCTGCCGGCTGATATCTACCCGGCAGCCACCGAGCATATCGGCGAGATGATCAAGATTGTCAAAGTGCTGTTTGACCGCGGCATCGCCTACCAGGCCGAGGACCGCTCGGTCTATTTCTCCATCGCCAAATGGCCGCAGTACGGGCAGCTGGTCAATATCGACCGGGAACAGATGCGCTCCGGAGTCCGGGTCAAACTTGATGAGTACACCAAAGACTCCGCCGCGGATTTCGCATTATGGAAAGCCTGGGATGAAGCCGACGGCGAAGTGTACTGGGACAGCCCCTGGGGACGGGGGCGCCCTGGCTGGCATCTGGAATGCTCGGCGATGAGCAGCAAGTACCTCGGCGCGACTTTCGATATGCACTGCGGCGGCATCGACAATATCTTCCCCCATCATGAGGATGAAATTGCCCAGAGCGAGGCGGCCAACGGCTGCAAGTTCGTGAATTACTGGCTGCATTGCGCCCATCTGGTGGTCGATGGGCAGAAGATGTCAAAATCACTCGGAAATTTCTACACCCTGCATGATATCCTGGACAAAGGCTACAGCGGGCGGGAGGTGCGCTGGGTGCTGATCGGTACGCATTACCGGCAGAGTCTGAATTTCTCTTTCCAGGCTCTGGAGGATGCCCGAGCCTCGCTGCAGCGCATTGATGCCTTCCGCACCAGGCTGCAGGAAAATCTGGCCAATCCAGCCGGAGACAGCGGCCAGGTCGAAGAAATCACCAGCAAGACCCTGGATGATTTCGCCGCAGCTTTGTCGGATGACTTGAATATCTCGGCGGCTTTCGCAGCGCTGTTCGAATTCATCCGCGAAATGAACCGCCTGCTGGATTCCGGCTGCACCGGCTCGAATGCCGCCCGCCTGGCTCTGGACTGCCTGGAAAAACTCGACCGCGTCCTGGCAGTCTGCACGCCTGACCCCGGTGAAGGAGTGCCGCCTGAAATCACCGCCTTGGCAGAGGAACGCCAAGCCGCCCGCAAGAGCAAGGATTACGCCCGGGCGGATGCCTTGCGGAAAGAGATCGAGTCCCAGGGCTGGCTGGTGGAAGACACCCCAAAAGGGCCGCGGGTCATCAGGAAATAGACTCCGGGCGCCGGCATTCTGTCGTGTTTTGTGCCGCCACAGAAGTTGCCCAACCCATAACAACCATCCCGCATCCGTGGCGGTTCAATGAAGAGGAACTAACCGCCAAGAACGCCAAGAACGCCAAGGGGTTGCCATCTTCAAAGTCCAGGGTTGGCCGCACATCATTCCCGATCACAGCAGCGGTTCAATGAAGAGGAACTAACCGCCAAGAACGCCAAGAACGCCAAGGGGTTGCCATCTTCAAAGCCCAGGGTTGGCCGCTATGCGGCCTACCCTGGGAAATGAGAGCCACTACCACCACCCGCCTCCCCTCCCTCCGCCTCCCGCGGAGCGGGAGGCGGAGGGAGGGGAGGCGGACGAATTACATAAGGAAAAACCCGATGATTATCATTGCCCCGCAATGGGAAAAAGTGACCCCTGCCGTGCACTCCTGTTTCGGCGCCTGGCAAAAGCAGGGAGTGGTGCTGCGTCATACCGAGGACTGGGAAAACGGCAAGGCGCTGACCATCTTTCCGTCCACGGTGCTCGACTGCGGCAAGCAGCGGCGGTTCTACTACAGCCTGAATGCATTCTCCGATCACAACTACAACCTGGCCCTGGCCGAGCAGAACCGGAAGGGAAAAATTACCAAGCATCCGCTGCAACGCGACTGCGAGGGATACTTCACTCTGACAGGACTGCCGGAAGAATTCCGGCCCCTGCAGGCCAATGTCCTGCGCTTGAGTCGCAACGACTGGCGGATGTATTTCTGGGCCCATAACCATGTCGGGGGACGGCATGTGCGTTTTATGGTCGCCAGCAGCCGCAACGGCCTGAATTGGCAGATGCTGTCGGACAGCCAGGCGATAGCTTTCTGCCACCACGGCGACGTGCTTTGCCAGCAAGGCAAATGGCCCCTGCAGCGACAATGCAACGACGCCACCACCATCTATCAACGCCCTGACCGCAGCTGGGAGCTCTACAGCGCCGCATTGATGTATTATCCCGCCGGGCAGCAATGCCCGGACAACAAGGACATGCGGGAAAAATTGATCCGGATGATTCAGCGCTGGACGAGTCCGGACGGCCATAGCTGGAGCACCCCGGAGGTGATCATCCTGCCGGATGATCAGGACCCGGCCGATCTGCAGTTCTATTACCTCACTTCGACCGACCTGGAGAGCTATCGCTTCGGACTGCTGGGACGCTATAATTCCCGGGTCCGGCAGCTGACTATCGAACCGGTATGGTCATTGGACGGGCGTTCCTGGCAGCGGCCATACCGGGAAAACTGCCTGCCGCTGCTGGAGGACGCGCAGAAAGTGTATATGGTTGTACCGGCGCAGCAGCTGTTGCGGGCCGGCGACACCCTGACCCTGTATTACAGTATCTGCAATTACGACCACAGTCACGTCACCTGCGACGGCTCTGAGCCCCAGGAAGCAATCGCGGCGGCCCAGATCAGCGCCCGGCGCCTGTTCGGATTGCGCCTGCAGGAAGGTCAGGTGCGCTCGCCGGCCATCCGCTGGTGTCGGGAGCACCTGCAGTTGCATCTGAGTGCCGACGCCGCGCTGCAGCTGCGCTGGTGTGATGCGTTCGGCAGTGTTCTGGAGGCAATGGCGCCAGTCCCGCTCAGCGGTCAGGGGGGGGCGCCGGTCCGAGTCGCGGTTCCGGCCGCCCAGCAGGGCCGGGTCGCCCGGCTGTTGCTCTCGGGCACGGGCACCTTGTTCGATCTGGAATATTGATTTATTTGCTCGCTTGAAATAGTAACATTACAGAAAGGTGACACTATGGCTAAATTGAAAGTTGCGGTGATTGGTTTGCGCATGGGGGAAGCCTGGGCCACGGCCGCTCACACTCAGCCCAATACCACTCTGTCGCTGGTCTACGACAAGTTCTATGCCGAGAATGACCGCATCAACAAGAGCTTCTTCGTGGACAACCAGATCCCGATTGCCAAAAGCGAAGAAGAAGTCTATGCTTCTGATGCCGACATTGTGGTCGTTGCCTCGCCAGACCATTTCCATTGTGAACAGAGCATCAAGGCACTGCGGGCCGGCAAACACGTGGCCTGCGAAAAACCGCTGGCCTCAAATCTGGACGAATGCCGGCAGATCATCGCCGCAGTCAAGGAGTCGGGGAAATTCTTCATGACCGGTCAGGTCTGCCGCTATGCTCCAGGCTTCGTCCTGGCCAAGCATTTGCTGACCGAAGGCCGGATCGGCGAACTGGTATATCTGGAGAGCGAATATGCCCATGATTACACGCATGCCCTGGGCTTCCGGAACTGGCGCAGCGACCCCGCCATCAAACGCCACGGCTTCCTCGGCGGCGGTTGTCATGCCCTGGACCTGATGCGCTGGCTGGCCGGAGACCCCAGCGAGGTTTTCTGCTATATGAATCAAAAGCATCTGCCCGACTGGCCGACCCCGGATACCGGTGTGGCAGTAGCAAAATTCCCCGCAGATGTGATCGGTCGGGTCTTCGTCTCCATCGGAGTCAAACGCCCATACACCATGCGCACGGTCATCAATGGCACCCAGGGAACCATCATCTGCGACAACACCAGCGAAAAAATCCAGATTTGCGAAGCTTCGTCCTGCCAGGCCGCCCAGAAGCTGGCCTTCGCCGAGATACCGGTGCAGACCGCCAGTCACAATGTCGCCTCGGAAT
>JAAZIZ010000201.1 GCA_012800565.1 Lentisphaerota bacterium | reverse complement strand
GAGGCGCAATGGGAGTATGCCTGCCGGGCCGGTACCACGACCGCCTTGAACTCAGGGAAGAATTTGACCGGTACTGAGGCATGTCCGAATGTGGCCGAACTTGGGCGATATAATGGCAATAAAGGAGCGGATAATTCAGCGGATTGTGATCCATCAGGCGGCACTGCCACAGTCGGCAGCTATCTGCCGAATCAGTGGGGGCTGTATGATATGTACGGCAACGTATCGGAATGGTGTCTGGACTGGTGGGATAATAAGGATTCCCCGCCGCAGGCGGTGACGAACCCCAAATGCGACCCCCCACCCGGGGGCGGGAGCACGCGCAAGCGCATTCAGCGGAGCAGCAGCTGGGCCCACGAAGCGCACTACTGCCGTTCGGCAAGACGCCGCTGGGCCGGCCCGGATGAATTGGGCAACACTCGGGGCTTTCGCCTTACAGCAGTACCAGCCGAGGATACGTATCTCGTTATCGACTTGTCGGCAGGGCAGGGAGCAGCCAGCTACCCGGTCAGTTACCGTGCCGCCCCGCCGAAAGGTGGCTGGACGGACGAGTACAAGACCACCAAGCTGGTGCTGCGCAAAATCCCTGCCGGCACCTTTATGATGGGGTCGCCGGGAGAGGAACAGTGGCGAGTTGATAATGAAACCCAGCATCAAGTGACCTTGACTAAGAACTTCTATATGGGTGTCTTCGAAGTGACCCAAAAGCAATGGGAGCGGGTAATGGGCAACTGGCCGAGCTACTTCGAAAACCCTGCCTATCGTGACTCCCGCCCGGTAGAGAAGGTCACCTACAACGCCATTCGGGGCAGTAATGCTGGCTCGGGCTGGCCGGCCAATAATAATGTGGACTCCGGCTCTTTCCTGGAGAAGCTGCGGGACAGAACCAAACTGGATTTCGACTTGCCCACCGAAGCGCAATGGGAATACGCCTGCCGGGCCGGGACCACGACCGCCTTGAACTCGGGGAAAAATTTGATCGCTAACCAGATGTGTCCGAATGTGAATGAGGTCGGGAGATATTTCTACAATGGCGGAAAGTTTAATCCCGCGGATGGTGATACCACCAAGGGTACTGCCAAAGTCGGCAGCTATCTGCCGAATCAGTGGGGGCTGTATGACATGCACGGCAACGTGCGGGAATGGTGCCTGGACTGGTGGGATGGAAATGCTTATTCAGCCCAGCCGGTGACGGACCCCACCGGCGATGGCGCGGGAACCAAGCGCGTCGTCCGGGGCAGCAAGCATAACTCCTATGCGGGTGATAGCCGTTCGGCGTTTCGCGATAATGAATTGCCGAACCTGAGCAGCAGCGCTCTGGGTTTGCGTCTCGCGTGGCCGACGCCATAGTCCGTGCCATTTTGCTGTCCTTGGCGGTTCAATGGTTAACTAACCGCCAAGAGCGCCAAGAGAGCGTTACAATCCACCATCGGCATCTTAAGACAGCACAGATTTCATCGGAGCAGGTTATGGAAATTGCAGTACAGAGCATTTTGTCGCCGGGCTTTATCGAACAAAGCATGTTCCATCCCAAAATTGCCTGCTATCCTGACGGGCGGCTGCTGTTGACCATCCAGAGCATCGGCGGCAGCGACTACTATGGGCCGGTGCTGGCGTCTTATTCCCAGGACCGCGGCTACAGCTGGTCGAAACCAGAGCCCATTCCCACTCTGGGCTGGAGCCAGCCGGATGCCAGCGGGGTAGTGGAGGGGACCTGCGACGTGGTGCCGGATTTCGACCCCGCCTCGGACCGGATGCTGGCCATCGGACACAACGTTTTCTACCGTGACAACCACTTCTATGATACTTACGGGGACTGGAATCGGCAAAGCCGCAATGATAAGCTGCCGCGCCGCGCCTGCTATTGCGTCCAGCAGGATGATGGCAGCTGGGGGGACCGGAAGCTGCTCGTGGCAGAGGAATTCGCCGACCGCAATTGCTTTGTCTGCGGCTGTTCCCAGAAAGTCATCCGCGCCAACGGAGAATGGCTGCTGCCATTCTATCTGCGCCAGGACAACGACAACCAGGCCTGCTCAGTCGCTGTTTACCGTGCCCGTTTCGATGGCCAGGAGATGCGCCTGGGTGCCCGCGGGAATATCCTGGAGCTGGCCAAATTCCGCGGACTGCTTGAGCCCTCATTGTGCGAATTCCAGGGCAAGCTCTATCTGACCTTGCGGGCTGAGGATGGCAACGCATACTGGTCGCGGGCCGGCGAGGACCTTTGCTTTGAGCCCATCCAGCCTTGGGGATTCGATGACGGTACCTGCCTGGTCACCAGCTCCACCCAGCAGCATTTTCTGAGCTTGGGCGGCAAGCTCTTCCTGCTCTACGTCCGCAACAACGGCCGCAATGCCAAGGTGCCGCGCTTCCGGGCCCCGCTCTATCTGGCTGAGGTGGATACGGCGAAAATGCAACTGTGCCGTGACAGCGAACAGGTTGTCCTGCCTATGGACGGCGACTGGCGCAAGCCTGAGACGGTTTCCTACAGCGGCAATTTCCTGCCCCGCGCCATCAGCGACCGGGAAGCGCTGGTCAGTGATGCCAGCATCAAACCGAAGCTGGGCTATCAGGGCCTGACCCAGATCGCCAGAATCTATACCGCTTAAACCCGAACTGTCAGAGGCGGAATTTCGGCGACTGCGACAGGAAAGCGTGGGGATTACCGAAGAATATTTTTTCCACTTCCTGATCGCTGTGTCCGCGCCGGCGCATCTCAAAGATGGCCTGATGCAGTGTTCCCGGGTCGGACGGGCCCCAGTCGCCGGAGGCATCGACCATCAGCGGGGCCGCGGGATAGCGCTCAATGGTGTCCACCACCCGCGCCGGTGAATTCTTGGTGACCGGATAGATAGTCATTGAGGCCCAGTATCCTGCCGCCAGGACCATTTCCACGGTATGTTCCTCGACATGGTCGAAGCAAACCAGGCTGGGATTGAGGTCCTGGCGGTTCCGCAACGCATCCAGCATCATCCGGGTACCTTTCAGCTTGTCATTCAGGTGCGGGGTATGAATCCACAGCAGCTGCCCCAGTCTGATTGCCAGGTCCACCTGTTCTTCAAAGATTGTCATCTCATTGCGGGTGTTCTTATTGGTGCCGATCTCGCCGATGCCGATGGCATTGTCCCGGGCCAGAAATTCCGGGATGAAAGAGATGACTTCCCGGGACAGCGTGAGGTCTTCCGATTCTTTGGAATTCATGCAGATATAGCAGAAGTGCCGAATCAGGTACTGCTCTGCCCGCTTGGGCTCAAAGGTGGTCAGGTGGGTGAAATAATCGTAGAAAGCCTGGGCCGAGGTGCGGTCGTAACCGGCCCAGAACGCCGGCTCGCAGCAGGCTACCGTATGCATCAGGGCCATCCGCTCATAATCCGCAGTGGTCCGGGCGATCATGTGAATATGAGGCTCGATTACTCGCATTGTCAGATTTCCCGTTTATATTAACGCTTTTGCTTCAGGCTGGAACCAAGCCCTCCGGAGACTGGCTGGCAAGCTCTCAGGCCAGCGCTGTCTGCAGGGTATTGTAATACCGAATTCATTTTTTGCTATTGGAATACAGAGATAAATATGGAAAACCTCCCTTCCCGCGACCCGGTGGCGGCAGTGGCGGCGAGTGCCAGCCGTCTGCGCCAGGAACTGTCCCGGGCCATTGTCGGTCAAACAGAAGTCATTGAGCAAATCATCGCCAGCATCTTAGCCGGCGGGCATGTCCTTCTGACCGGTGTTCCCGGTTTGGGCAAGACTTTGCTGGTGAAGAGCATTGCGCAGCTGTTCTCGCTGCAGTTCAAACGCATCCAGTTCACCCCCGATTTGATGCCCAGCGACATCTTCGGCACTGAGGTCATGGAGGAGGATCAGCATACCCGCGAACGCAGCTTCCGCTTTATTCCCGGGCCGGTCTTCACCAATATCCTGCTTGCGGATGAGATCAACCGCACTCCGCCCAAGACTCAATCTGCGCTGCTGGAAGCAATGGGCGAAAAGCAGGTCACTTTCGCCGGGAAGACTTATCCGCTGGCCGAGCCGTTCTTTGTCCTGGCCACCCAGAATCCGATCGAATTGGAGGGCACTTACCCCTTGCCTGAAGCCCAGCTGGACCGATTTCTGCTGAACGTGGTTATGGATTACCTGCCGCTCACCGAAGAAGAACGCATGGTGCGCGAGACTACCGCACCGGAACAGCCGGTTCTGCAGCCGGTTATGACTGCGGAAGAGGTGCTTGCGGCCCGGCGGCTGGTGCGCGAAGTCGCAGTTTCTGACAACGTCATTTCCTACGCTGTGCGGCTGTGCGCCGCCACCCGTCCGGGCACTCCCAGCGCTTCGAAGCAGGTGAACGAGATGGTCAAATGGGGGGCCGGTTCCCGGGCGTCACAGGCTTTGATCATGGCCGGCAAGGCCCGGGCCCTGTTGCAGGGGCGCTGCAATGTGGCCTGCGAAGATGTCCAGGCGCTGCTGCTGCCGGTGCTGCGGCACCGGGTGATCACTAATTTCCGGGCTGAGGCCGAAGGTCTCAGCGTGCCCCAAATCCTTGCTGCTTTGCTGCAGACTGTCAGCAGCTAACAACAGACCTGCCACTGTGGAAACTATCATCCCTAAGATACTGATTGCCAACCGCGGCGAAATAGCGGTACGAATCATCCGGGCCTGCCGGGAGCTGGGCTTGCCCAGCGTGCTGGTCTTTTCGGAAGCTGACAGGGAATCCTTGCCGGTCAAGATGGCTGATGAGGCCATCTGCATCGGCCGCGGCCCGGCCAGCGAGAGCTACCTGAAGATCGAGCGCATCATCGCAGCCGCAGAATTGTCCCGCGCCAGCGCCATCCATCCCGGCTACGGATTCCTGTCCGAAAATGCCCATTTTGCGGAAGTCTGTGACGAATGCAATTTGATTTTCATCGGTCCGAATGCCCGTTCCATCCGGACTTTAGGGAACAAGTCTGCGGCCCGCACTGCGATGCTTGAGGCCGGGGTTCCGATTGTTCCCGGCAGCGACGGGCCGGTATTGAGTTCTGTGGAAGCCTGCAAGTGGGCGGAGCGTCTGGGATATCCGGTGATGCTGAAAGCCGCCAGCGGCGGGGGTGGCAAAGGGATGCGCATCGTCTGGACTCCGGACGAATTGGAAAAAGTCTTCCAGCTGGCCAGCCAGGAGGCCACCCGCGCCTTTTCTGACGGCACCTTGTATATGGAGAGATATCTGAGCCAGCCGCGGCATGTGGAATTTCAGCTGATGGCCGACCATCACGGCAATATCGTGCATCTGGGCGACCGGGACTGCAGTCTGCAGCGCCGGCACCAGAAGCTTCTGGAGGAGACGCCCAGCCCCGGCTTATCGCCGGAATTGCGGCAGAAAATGGGCGAGACGGCTATTCAGGCTGCCAAAGCCGTGTCTTATATTGGTGCCGGGACGGTAGAATTCCTGCTCAACTCTGAGGGCGAATTCTTTTTCATGGAGATGAACACGCGTTTGCAGGTCGAGCATGGCGTGACTGAGATGCTGACCGGTACCGATCTGGTGCGGGAGCAGCTGCTCACTGCTCTGGGCAACCGGCTCAGCTGGCGGCAGAAGAATATCCGCTCCCAGGGGCATGTGCTGGAAATTCGCATCAATGCGGAAGACCCGGCCCGGAATTTCCTGCCCTGTCCCGGGCGGGTTCAGAATTATCTGCCTCCGGGTGGCCCCGGCATCAGAGTTGATTCACATCTGTACAGCGGGTATGTGATTCCGCCCTATTATGACAGCATGCTGGCCAAGATCATCGTGCAGGGCGCGAGTCGGGAACAGGCCATCGCCAGGGCTCGCGGCGCATTGCAGGAACTGGTTATTGAGGGAGTGACCACCAACCGTGATTTTGCCTTGCAGCTATTGTCAATGCCGGATTTCGTCAGCGGCAACTATCATTCCAGCACGGTTGAAGAAAAAATCAAGGCCGGGGAATTGTAATTCTCCGGTCCGGCTGCAGCAAGCATTATTTTATTTCAGAGCAGTTGCAGCAGTTCGGAGAAATGTTTGATACTCAGGTCGGCGTGTTCCTGGCGTTTCTGCCCCAGTCCGTAGGTACAAAAGCAGGCCTGGAAGCGGGCGGCCGCAGCGGCGGCCAGATCGGTATAATGGTCGCCGACCATCCAGGAACCTTCCCGGGCGGCACCGGTCTGCTGCAGGGCCAGCAGCAACTGGGCCGGATGCGGTTTAATATTCTCCGCCGTATCACCGCCGATAATGACTGCAAAATATTCCGCCAGTCCCAGGCTGGTGCAGATTTTCACTGCTTCCTGCTGCGGCTTGTTGGTGACTACCCCCAGCAAGCGCTGCTGTGCCAGCAGCGGCAAGGTCTCCAGGACGCCCGGATACGGGCGGGTTTGGTCGAGCAGATGCTGCAGATAGTATTCCCGGTAAACCTGCAAGGGCTGCTGGATGTCGATTTGCGGGGGCAGATCGGCGAAAGCGCGTTGAATGAGTTTCAGCAGACCGTCGCCGATAAAAACCTTGACATCCGACAGTGAGTGCTCCGGCAAGGAAAAATAACGCCGGGTGTAATTGATGGCATTGGCGAGGTCCTGCAGGGAATCAATCAGGGTGCCATCCAGATCAAACAGAATGATGGATTTATGCATTGGGGAGATTTAATTTTTGGGCAGGAGGGAACGGAAACGTTGCATTTGGAACTCACGATGTCGGGTACTGAGCGGGGAACGGCGGCGGCGCAGGCGTTCGACATCCAGCAGGCCGATGCTGCCGTCCTCCAGCAGAAAAAAATGTTCCGGCTTGCAGTCCTTGTTCCAGTCCAGCTGATTGTCCTGCAGGAAGCGCAGAGTCTGTTCTGCGGCGGCAATTGCGGCGGCGCGTTTTTCCGCATCAGGTTCTTCCGGGAGGTACTTGTCCAGGGCTTTGCCGGGCAGGGGCAGCATTACCAGCACTCCCTGGTGGGGCAGCCCAAAGCGGCGGCGCTGTCCCCAGGCGATGATCTTGGGCACAGTGATGCCGCAGGATTGCAGCAGCTTCATGGCCTGACGTTCACGCTCGGTATTCGGCTGCGGCGGCCACTGTCCTTTGTACAGCTGCCGCAGGATGGGATCGAATTTGGTATAGTGATCCTGCTTGATGAAAATCGTCTGCCCGTCAGGCAGCTGCAGCCTTGAGGTTTTTCCCCGGGGGTGCCGGGATAGGCAGTCACCGCCGGAAAATGCCAGCAGCGTGGTTAAATCCGCCAGCCCGGCTTGAGCCAGACGCGGTTGCCATTCAGGTAAAATCGTTAAAAACTCACTCATGTGGCAATCGTACTCCGTAATGCGTTTTCTGTGACGTCTCGTCCGAGGCTTGGCCCTGGTATGTCATGCCTCGTTGGGTTTTTGTCACCCTGCAGTTGTGGACGTTGTGGACGTTGTGGACGATGTGGACGATGTGGACGTTGTGGACGATGTGGGCAGTGCCTTGCCGTATGTGGTTCCGGGCTTATGTCTCGCCCTGTTGGGGCATTTGCTGCCTTAAAGATTGTTCAGTTCCTTTCGCTCATTTGCCCTCTTCCGTGGTGCTGTCATTGCTGGGCAAAGTCAGTCCCAGGGCGGCGGCGGTCTGGCAGAAATCTGCCGGCGGGGGTGCGGTCAATTCCAGGAGTTGACCGTTGCCCGGGTGCTTGAAAGCCAGCTTCCAGGCGTGCAGCATCTGGCGCTGAGGCTGGCAGGGCAGGGCCTGGCCGCCGCCGCCGTACAGCCGGTCTCCCAGCACAGGATGCCTGAGGCTGGACAGATGCACTCTGATCTGGTGCGTCCGCCCTGTGTGCAGTCGGACTTTCAGCAGGGTGCAGCCCTGACCTGCGGCGATGACCCGATAGCGGGTCAGGGCATATTTCCCCCCTTCAGGCACGACTGCCATCTTCAGACGATTCTGGGGGTGACGCCCGATCTGCCCCTCCACGCTGCCGGTCAGGGAGTCAAACTCTCCGGCAACGATGGCCAGATAGGTCTTTTGCGCCAGGCGCTCCTTGAAGATGTTCTTCAGGGCGGCGAAAGAGTCCTGGTTTTTGGCCACGACCAGCACTCCGGAAGTGTATTTATCCAGGCGGTGCACGATTCCGGGGCGCAGGTTTTCATCGCTGAGCTCCTCGAAAGTCTCCTCATCGTAATGGAGCAGGCCCTGGACCAGGGTACCGGTGCGGTTGCCGCTGGCCGGATGCACGACCAGCCCGGCCTGCTTGTTGAGGGCCAGAAGGTCGGAGTCCTCATAAATGATTTCCAGTGGGATGTCTTCGGCCTGCAGCTCTCCGACCTCCAGCAGCGGCCAGAGAAAGACCACCTTGTCACCGGTCTTCAGTGTCTGCGAGGGCCGGGAATGACGGTTGTTGACGAACACCAGGTGGTCCAGGATGCATTTCTGAAAATAGGAGCGGGAGTAGTCCGGCCACTGGCTGACCATAAACAGGTCCAGCCGCCAGCCTTCTTTCTCCGGCGGTACCTGCAGTTCAGATTTTTGCCGGTCGGGATGCATCGTTATTCCTGGCTTTTGTCCGCTGCCGGACTGCCAATGCCAGCCAGAAAATGCCTGCTCCCGCCAACACGCAGAGGCTGGTGATCTGGGCCGGAGTCAATCCGAACGACTTATGCAGGTAATCACCGCGGAAGAATTCCAGGCCGAAGCGCAGCGCGGAGTACAGCAGCATATAGAGCAGGAACAGCCGCCCGCGGAAGAGTGACTTTTTTTCCAGCCACAGCAGCAGCAGGCAGAGCAGGAGATTGCAGAAAGACTCCAGGCCGGCAACCGGGAAAGTCGGGGCGCAGGCAGTCGCCTCCAACGGAATCACTCCCTGTTGTTTTTGGATTGCCAGCACTGTATTGCCGACGCTGGGATAGACCACCGCCAGCGGCCCATCATAAGGAAAGCCAAAACAGCAGCCATTCAGGAGGCAGCCAATCCGCGCTACCGCATGCCCGGCCGGCAAAGCCGGACTGACCAGATCGGCAACTTTCGCCAAAGGCCATTTCCGGAACCGGCACAGCACGATGGCTGCCAGCGCAGCAGCGATGAACCCACCCTGGAAGACCAGCCCCCCCTGCCAGACTTTGAACACCTCGAAAAAACCCCGTCCCGCGAATTCTGCGGACCAGAAGCGCAGGACGTAGGCCAGACGGGCGCCGATGATGCCGGCCAGCATGCAGGTGAAAGTCAGGTCCGAGACCATTTCGTCGGTGCAGTCGTAGCGTTTGGCCCGCAATATCTGCAGATAGTAAAAGACCAGCATGCCGGCCGCGGCGAAGACGCCATACCAGCGGATGCTCAGCGGCCCAAGGGAAAAAACTACCGGGTCAATCATAGAACAAGGTTTTGGGCTGTGGTTATGAATGGCTTCAGCGGGCACCGAAGATAGCCGAGCCGATGCGCACGATGGTGGCTCCCTCGGCGATCGCAATGGGGAAATCCCCGGACATGCCCATGGACAACTCCGGCAGCGGGCACCCTGTTTGTGCAGATACTTTGTCCCGCAACTGCCGCAATCCGGCAAAGATTTTCCCCAGTTCGGCCGGCGTAGCTGCCAAGGGCGCAACTGTCATCAGCCCCTGGCAGCGGGCCTGACCGTCCCGGGCCGCCAGCACCACTTCTTCGACTTCTTCGGGAGGCAGTCCGAATTTGCTGGCCTCTCCGGAGATATTCACCTCCAGCAGGATCGCCGGGCGGCATTGCAGTTCCGCAGCAATGTTATTGATCCGGTGCAGCAGCGCCAGTGAATCCACCGACTGGATGCAGGCGGCACAGCGCAGTGCCGCACGAACTTTATTTCTCTGCAGGTGCCCAATCAAATGCCATTCGCAATCCGGCGGTGCCAGCGGGGCTTTCTCCACCAGCTCCTGTACCCGGTTTTCGCCGAAGAGCAGCTGCCCGGCAGCGTGCGCCTGCAGCACACATTCGAGCGGGAAAGTCTTGCTTACTGCCAGCAGTTTGACTGCTTCGGCTGGACGGCCGGAGCGGCTGCAGGCCTGTCTAATCTGATCCAGAACGGACAGCAAATTAACGCCAATGCGGTCCATTTTCCGGCCCTTTTTATGGATGTTAATGAAAATGGCATTATGTTATAGACGGTGCCGTACAATCAGCATAAGATAATGCCCGAACCGCATTTTGGAAATGGCAGAAGAGAAAAAATCAGATTCTTTGCCGGAGTGGTTTAGCCGTGAAGACCGGAGACGATACACCGGTGAATACCGTGGCCCCAGCCCGCGTGAGGCACGCCGGGAACAGACTCTGGCTGACTGGCTCGGCCCTGAACGCACCCATGATGTCTTCGCCGCCTTGCGCCCGGCCCCCCAGAAAGTATCCAGCCTGGTTGAGCAGATACTAGAGAAATTTCCCTGTCAGGACATCTACTGGCTGGAACGGCTGCGCGAAGCCTGGCCCCAGTTGCTGGGGGAGATGAATGCCAGCCAAAGCCGGCCGCTGTCGCTCCAGAACGGTACGCTGATCATTGAGGTCAGCAACCCGACTTGGCGCTTCGTGCTGGAAAGGCAGCAAAAAGTAAAAATCAAGGAGATTCTGCAGGATTTCCTCCAGCAGGAGCTGCGCTCGTTGCGTTTTGTGGCTCCCGGGCGTTTCTCCTCCTGAGCGGTTCCTGAAAACCGTTGCGGTTCTTCCAGCCGCGAAGAGCAAATTATCTATGTTCAAGAAAACTTTCTTATTTCGCTTTCTGCTTGTTTTGCTGCTTTCTGCAGTTGCTCAGCCTTTATTTTCGGCTGAGCTCTCGGACAGTGTGGAGCAGATGCTATCCCTGGAAGCGACGTTGCAGCGTCCGACTCTGCGGGAGAAATTGATTGCCAAGCGGGTTGTGGAAGTGCTTCTGAGCAACCACTACCAGAAGCAGCAGATGACTCCGGAGCTCTCGGCCCAGTGGTACGAAAATTATTTCTGCTTCCTGGATTTTGACAAGACGTTATTCCTGGCTGCTGACCTGGAGGAGTTCAAAAGCTATGAAACAGTGCT
>JAAZIZ010000200.1 GCA_012800565.1 Lentisphaerota bacterium | reverse complement strand
TGCGCGTATGACCGCGTGCTGTCCACGCGGTTTGGCGCACGCGCCGCTGAATTGATCCGGGACGAGGTGTACGGCGTCTCGGTGGCGTTGAAGGGCAACAAGATTACCCACAACCCCTTGGAGGAAGTCGCCGGCATCACCAGGGGCGTTGAGCCCGATGACGAAGTGATCACTGCCGCGCGTGAAATCGGGATTGTCTTTGGCGATTGACCATGCATGAAACGGCGTGCTTAATCCGTTTCATACATGACAGGAGGGTTTGAGTATGTGGATTTGTACGCGCTGCCAGACGTCCAACGAGGAGGGCTATGCCCGCTGCATTCAATGCGGCGCTTCCCGGAGCGCCAGGCGCTTTGGGGCGGGCACGCCCATTCCCGCGCCTTCGGTGTCCGAGGCGCCCCCGGCAGGCGCCGCGCCGCAGGTGCGGCAGGTGGAGGCGCCGCCGGCACGCGCGCCCCGCGCCCAGCATGCGGACGCGCCTGCTGCCCATTCCCTGCCCTATGAGAAGCGCGTGGTGCGCTGCGCCATCGGCAGGTGGCTGGTGGCGCTTGGGCTGATCCTGGCGTTTGTGATGCCCCTTCTGGCGCTGCTGCTGGCGGTGACCAGACAGGAGGCGGTCAAGCCCACGGTGATGTCGGTCTACTTCCCGCAGGACGCTGCCATACCGCCCGTTTTAGACAGCGTGGCGTATTGGCTGACGGCGCTGCTGGCCGCCTTGCTGGTTGCCCTGCCCGGGCTGAGCGCAGCCGGGATGGGCCGGCTGCTGATCCGGCTGACGCCGCCTGAGAGGAAAAGGCGGGCCGGCTGAAGCGTGCGGAAACCTTTGTAAATTGCGCGTCTGATCGCGCAATTTACTATTAGCTATTAGCTATTGGCGATTTACTATTTTAAATAGTGATTGCTATTTTTCGACGCAGGGGGTATAATGGCGGCGGTTGAAACGGAGGTCTGTGGTTGAAAACCGATGCCAGCCGCAGGCAAAGCGGTCCACGTAAGCCGGGCAATGCCCGGTGATCATGGTGCGGCTTAGAGGTAAGTCCGGCCGGAAAAACCGAGAGGGCGGCGTGAGGGCGCGAAGGCGCATGGCAAAGCCCCAGCCGGCGAGTGTGGGGGAAAAGACCAGGTCAGCGATCGCTTCAACCGATTATTCATTTTCAGGGGGTTTCCATTCATGTACCAAGACAAAACTCTGGTATGCCGTGACTGCGGGCAGGAGTTCGCGTTCACCGCAGGCGAACAGGAATTCTACGCGGAAAGAGGCTTCCAGAACGAGCCGACCCGCTGCAGGGAATGCCGCCAGGCGCACAAAGCCAACCGCAACGCTGGCCCGCGCGAAATGCACAAAGCCATTTGTGCCAACTGCGGTGCGGACACGCAGGTTCCCTTCCTTCCCAAGAACGACCGTCCCATCTATTGCAGCGAGTGCTACGCCGCCATTCGAAACGGCTAATTCCACGTCTGGTAGATGAGCGCAGCGGGCCTGCCCGCTGACAAAACAGGAGCCGTGTTGTATGCGGCTCCTGTTGTTTTAGGCTCATGCGGTTGTTTCGCGGCCACTTCTGCCGATGATGATCCAGGCGGCAACGCCCAGCGCGATGATCAGAACGAAGATATCGGCGATGATGGGCAGCAGCGACAGGTCCGGCGCGTTTTCATCCCGTTCCCAGCGGCTGACGGTTTTGTCCGACCATTCAGCCGTTCTGCCAGCTCCCGCTGGGTCATGCCGTTGGCTTTGCGCAGCACTGCGATAAAGGCGCCGATGGACACGCGCAGGGCTTTATGTGTTGCATCAACATGCGACATGAGCGAAAAGAGCACAAAATTGATTTGACAAGGCTGAATCCTTTGATTATAATAAGCGAGCCTTTTAGGGGCATGGTGTAATGGCAACACGTGGGTCTCCAAAACCTTTGTTGAGGGTTCGAGTCCTTCTGCCCCTGCCAAGTGCTTCCAAATCCGAACCTCTGTACATTTTCGTGAACGGAATCCTCGGATGCGTCTTTAGACGGTGAAGCAAACCCAGTCATTCAGGCTGGGTTTTTTCGTCATTCTAAGTCGCGTTTTCTTTCTCTTGCTGTTCCGCTTTTTCTTTTTCTTGTTGTTCTATTAGCCATTCCAAAACCGCCTCACATACAGTCGCAGCAATCGTTTCGGCTACCTCAGGTGGTATTAAGCTGATATCTACTTTTGGCATCTGATTCATATATTCCAGCTTTCTACTCATGGGTATCTCGCCTCCTTTAGGATATTTTACCCCTTGTGCGAAAATCTAATCACTAATCCTCTTATAGAAAAATAACCTGTTCCGTTATTTTCTCACAATTTGCAGACCTTTTACGGTGAAAGTGATAGAAACTACCGTAAAGGAGCATGGGCCATGATAAGAATTTTACTGTCCACGCGACTTGGCGAGTTGCGCTGGACGCAGGCCGATCTCGCACGAAAGACCGGGATACGGCCTTCCACAATCAATGAGATGTACCATGAAATGTGTGACCGTGTAAACCTTGACCATCTGGACCTGATATGCGAAGCACTCGGCTGTGATCTGTCAGATATTATCATCAGGGTCCCCAATCCAGAACCAAGAATCAGTCACTCACGCTCAGGAGCAAAACTCCGGGACAAGGAAGAGTAGGCAATCTCTATCGCAGAAAGGCGCTCATTTTAATTTGAGCGTCTTTTTCTGTTGCATAGTTTCCTATTCGCATAAGCATTAAAGGCTTAGAATCGCTGTTGCAACTCGCCGTAGCGACAACTTTCATACATGCTATTCGAGCAACGCAAAAAAGGCCGCCCCCACAAAGGGAGCGGCCTCTTGGCGGTGGTATCAAATGATACCTATTCGGTTAATGGATGTTTCCTGTATTTACGTTGCCTGCCGGGGTAGAGGCTGCGCCGATTATTTGTTCATACCCCTTCATGCTGGCCCACCAGACAAGCAACGCGTTCCCTGGCAAGATGAGTATGTCTGCCACCTCAAAGGGCAAACTGAAAATCAACTTGGCCACCACAGTCACCACAGCAGCCACAATAAAGGCCATCGTCCGTATAGCGGTGACTTCCGAGTTTCGCAT
>JAAZIZ010000199.1 GCA_012800565.1 Lentisphaerota bacterium | reverse complement strand
GAGGCCAGAACTGGGATACATAGACCCTGTCCCAAAAGCTGCATAGTGCGGTCGGACGGGTCGGACGGGTCGGACGGGTCGGACGGGGCGGACGGGCCAGAAGACGATATCTGTGCTCGCCCCCCCTGTGAAATCTTTTAAGTTTAGGAGTATTGGTCCATACGTCCCATGCGTCCCAGGCAATTCTCCGGCCTCTGTACGCCGCTCTGCGGAAGACCCGTTATTCACCGCTGAAAATGAGCATAATCCAGCTTCCGGAATTGAGTTTTAGGAAACACAGTATAAATTATGAAAAGTCGTGCGCCGTGCTTTTGGCGGCCTCCTTACTAACCTTCTGAAACTATGACTTATTATATCATAATCTCGCTTATTCTGGGCCTGCTCGCGTTGTTTTTTGCCTTTCTCTTCACCCGTGGAGTCGAAAAACATTACGACTGGAGCCGTACCGTCCCGCGGATGGTCTGGCCGGGGATGCTGCTCGGCAGCATCTGCCTGATTTGGTCCGCCTATCATGGCTGCATTATGCTTGAAGGCGAGTTGTCGCGCTTTCATATCTGGGTCAAACTGCTGGTGCCGATCACCGTTGTGCTGTCATACTTCTTCCTTGATTACCTGACCGCCCGTGCCTTGGGCGGATTTATGATTCTGGCTGCGAATTTTCTGTTGCATGAATCTTTTGCCCAAGCCACTTTCGCCCGTGGATTCTATGCCGTGGTCTGCCTGCTGCTGGGCACCGCCGGACTGTTCCTGGTCGGTACTCCCTGGCGCTTGCGGCAAGCGCTGGAGCTGGCCGGTCAACGCCCCCGCCTGCGCTACACCCTGGGGATTTTCTTCGTGGTCTGCGCTGCCAGCCTTATTATACAGCCGTTTTTCCGTTCCGTACTGTAAACCGTAAAGCCAGCTCGACCAGGCCCGGCACGGCATCATAATGTCCTTGTAAAAGGTTCAGAAAAAACAGCCCCGAAATGTGAAATGACTGCCCACTTAAAATATCTGGAAGGCCGGAAATTCTGTGTCGTGTTTGTGAAAGTGCTTGATGCTGCCAGCGAGCGGGTGCAGTTGCGTTGCCTGCGCGGGCGGGCCAGCCTGGAGCGCGGCAAAGTCAGCGTTATGGCGCCCTCCGGAAACATTTTCACCATCCCCGGTACCGCCGTGCGTTCCATCTTGCCCAATGACGGCAGCGCCATCCTCAAAGATGCCGAGTATTTCTGTTTTGTCAAAGTCGATGACAATATGGAACTGGTCAGCGATAGCAATGATGAAGGCGTAGTATATTGATTAATTCCGGGACGCTTAGGCGGATGGCTCCGCCAGCTTCCCCACCACCACCACCAGGCAGAAATATGAAAATCATCCGACGCAATCAGGAGAATTTCCACAGCGAACTCAAGCCCTTGCTGGAACGCAGTGCTTTCAGCAGCGATATCGACCGCCAGGTCGCCGATATCCTCGCTGATGTCCGCCAGCGCGGGGACGATGCGCTCTGCGACTACGCCCTGAAATTCGACCATGTTTCCCTGACTCCGGAACAGTTTATGGTCACGGCGGCAGAATGTGAAGCGGCGGTCCAAACCGTCCCCCCAGGTGTCCGCCTGTCCATCGATGTCGCAGTGCATCAGGTCGCGGATTTTGCCCGCCAGCGCCTGCCGGAAAACTGGTCTTATTCTCCCCGCCCTGGCGTGACCCTGGGTGAGCAGTTCTCGCCCATGTCCCGGGTAGGCTGTTACATCCCTGGCGGGACCGCGCCCCTGATTTCCACCGTAGTCCATACGGTTACTCTGGCCGCCACCGCCGGTGTACCGGAAATCGTGGTCATCACCCCGCCGGGGAAAGATGCGCAGATCAACCCAGCCCTGCTGTACGCCTGCCAGGTGGCCGGAGCGACTGAAATCTACCGCCTCGGCGGCGTCTACGGTATTGCCGCCCTGGCTTACGGCAGCGCCAGCATCCGCCGGGTGGAGAAGATCGTCGGACCTGGCAATGCCTACGTCACTGCGGCCAAGCGTCAAGTTTACGGCCAGGTCGCCCTGGACCTGGTCGCCGGTCCATCGGAAATCATGATCATCGCTGACGAATCCGCCAATCCGGCCTACATTGCCGCCGATATGCTCTCCCAGGCGGAACACGGCTCGGGCCGGGAACAGGCCGTGCTGTTGAGCACCGAACCGGATTTGCTGTCCCAGGTGGCAGAAGAACTGCAATGCCAGAGCGCCTGCCTGAGCCGTTCAGAATGCCTGGAGAAAGTGCTGGCTGATGGAGTGTTCCTGGTGGAAACCGCATCGCTGCAGGAAGCGGTGGAACTGGCCAATCTGTATGCTCCCGAGCACCTCGAGCTGATGCTGCATGACCCCGAGGATACTGCCGCCAAAATCACTGCTGCCGGTGCCATTTTCCTCGGTCATTGGACTCCGGAGCCGGTGGGCGATTTTGTGGCCGGCCCCAGCCACGTGCTGCCAACCGGAGGCAGCGGACGATTTTTCACCGGCCTGACTGCAGAGATGTTCTTCCGCCGCTCCAGCCTGGTAAAATATGATTGCGACGCCTTGAAACGCGAACTGCCCTATATCTGCTGTTTTGCTGACAGCGAGGGCCTGGATGCGCATGGAAACAGCGCTGCTATCCGGCTGGTCTGAAATACTGCCGGCTTTTTCCCGTTGAATGCATTCCCGGACCGAAAAATAACGCCATGAAATTCAAATTCCAAGCTGATCTCGCAGATTTTTTCCGTAGCCGCCACCAGGTTGAGCTCGGCACCATTGAGGTGGACCTCTGTCCCGCTGATTTCAGCGGCGATGTGACAGTCTCCTGCTTCCCGCTGGCCAAGGCTCTGCGCCGCAATCCGATGCAGCTGGCGGAAGAAGTACGGGATTTTCTTTCTTCGCACCCTGATATCAGCAGCGTGGAATCGGTCAAGGCTTTTGTCAACATCACTCTGCAGCCGGCTGCGCTGCTGCGCGATACTGTGGGCAATGCCTCTTCCGTGCTGGCTGAAGTGCCCTTGCCGGAGGCCGAACGCCGCCGCATTCTGCTGGAATTCTCCGCCCCGAATACCAACAAGCCGCAACACCTTGGCCACGTCCGCAATAATGCCGTTGGCATGGCCACCGCCAGCATTCTGGCCCGGGCCGGACATCAGGTCACCAGGGTGAACCTGGTCAACGACCGCGGCATCCATATCTGCAAGTCCATGCTCGCCTACCAGCGCTTCGGCAATGGCGTCACCCCGGAAAGCAGTGGCCGCAAAGGCGACCATCTGACCGGCGATTTCTATGTCGCTTTCGACCGGGAATTCCGCCGCCAGATTGCCGACTTGAAACTTGCCCGCCCGGAATTGGCCGAACAAGACCCCGATGCGCTGTTCCTGGAGACTGAAATTGGCCGCTCCGCCCAGGAAATGCTGCAGAAATGGGAGCAGGGCGATCCCGAGGTGCGAGCCCTCTGGGAGATGATGAACAGCTGGGTCTTGGCCGGCTTCGAGGAGACGTATCAGCGCATGGGCGTGGAATTCGAACACACCTACTTCGAAAGCCAGACCTATACCCTGGGCAAGGATATCATCCGCGAGGGGCTTGCCAAAGGCGTGTTCAAACAACGCGAGGACGGCGCCACCGTCATCGACTTCGATGACCCCAAATTGGGCAGCAAGGTGGTGCTGCGCAGCGATGGCACCAGCGTCTATGTAACCCAGGATATCGGCACCACCCTGCTGAAACAGCGCGATTATCAGCCGGACCAGCAAATCTGGGTCGTCGGAGATGAACAGAAATACCACTTCCAGGTTCTGTTCGCCATCCTCAAGGCTCTCGGCTACAGCTGGGCAGATAATCTCACCCACCAGGCCTACGGAATGGTAAACCTGCCTTCCGGCAAAATGAAAAGCCGGGAAGGCACTGTGGTCGATGCTGATGACCTCTTCGACGAAATGGCCGCTCTGGCCCGGGAGGCCACCCTGGCCCGCTCTCCCGAACTGTCCGAGGACGAACTCCAGCACCGCTCCCAAACCATCAGCATGGCGGCCCTGAAATTCATGCTCCTGAAAGTCAATCCCCGCACGACTATCATGTTTGACCCCCAGGCCGCGATTAAATTCGAAGGCGATACCGGCCCGTATATCCTGTACGCTTACGCCCGCATCTCTTCACTGTTGCGCAAGGCTGCCGAGTTTCCTGCCGCCACAGTGGACTGGTCGTGCCTCGGTGCCGAAGCGGAGAAAAAACTCGCGCTGCGCTGTGCCCTCTATCCCGAAGCGGTGCAGAAAGCCGCCCGGGAGCTGGACAGCTCTACTTTGGCCGCGTATCTGCTTGATTTGGCCAAGGATTTCAGCAACTTCTACAACCGCTGCCCGGTCCTCAATGCCGAGGACCCGGTGCTGCGGCAGACCCGTCTTGAGCTCAGCACCAAGGTCCGGGACATCCTCGGTGACGGACTGCGGACCCTGACCATCGGGACGCTCGAAAATATGTGATATGACTGCTGCCAGCCCAGAGCCAACTTCCGCCACCCCCATCAACAGCGCCAGCATGGGGCGCTGCATGTTTATCTGGCGAATGCTGGCAGCACTGCTTTCCGGACTGCTTTGCAGCAGCGCTTTCCCTCCCCTGGAATGGGACCTGCTGGTCTGGCTGGCCCTGATTCCAATGCTGCTGATTCCCCAGCCGCGTGCCTGGGGCGAGCGGCTGCTAATCGGCTATTTCTGGGGCTATGTCCATTGCGCCAGCTCGCTGCTCTGGCTCAATGAGGTCGGTTTCGGCGCCGGCTGGCTGCTGGCTCTCTACTGTGCTCTCTTCCCTATGCTCT
>JAAZIZ010000011.1 GCA_012800565.1 Lentisphaerota bacterium | reverse complement strand
CGGACTCAGGCCGGCTAATGCGAAACTCCCCTGCGAGCGTTTCACGGCCTTGAGGTCATGGAAAGGCAGCTGACGATTGACCGCAGCCAGAAATGCCGCCACGGCTCCGTGGGGCGAATTGTTTTGCGGACCAGCGGCAGGAGGTTGCGTGAAGAAGTCAAGCATCCTTTCTGCAGTGGTACCGATTAATGCGGTATTCTCGCAGCGGAAATAGCAGTCGCTGTCAGGCAGCACTGCCATACGGAAAGCACGCTCAGGGATGGTGTCTGCACGACTGACGGCCAGCGCCAACAGGAACAGCATGGAGCAGCAAATCGCACGCATGGCATTTCTCCTTGATTCTTGGGGGGGGCAAACTGTATTGGCAGCAGAGCTGCCGGACGCGAAGATGCCGGCAGCCTGGGGTGTCGCAGGCCAGCCGGCAAAATCAGCAGCCAGTCGGGAGCAGATGCCCCCGGCCGGCTGCGTGTTTTCAGTTCAGTTACCAGAACAGAGGAATTATTTTTCCGAAGGCACCACAATGCCTCGCATAATGATGTTCTGGCAGAAAAGGAAGATAATGAAAGTCGGGATGGCTGCGATGACCAGCGAGGCGTACATCACTGCCTGACCGCTGCTCTGCTGCAGCTGGTAAAGCCAGACCATCATGGTCCACATCTTCTGATCCTGACAGGTCACAAAGGCAAACATGAAATTTGAATACGCGGCTGTGAAAGCCCCCAGGGCAATAACCGCCAGAATCGGTTTGGAGAGGCTCATGGTGATCTGCCAGAACAGCACCCACTCGGTCGCGCCATCAAGCTGCGCACTCTCGTATAACTCCTGGGGCTGAGCATCGAAGAATCCTTTTAATAGGAAGATCGAGTAGCCGTTGGCCATGCCGGGCAGAATCAAGGCGGCGAAAGTATTCAACAGGCCGAAAGTCCGCAGCATGATAAAACTGGGGATGGCGGTGACCATGGCCGGGAAAGCCATGGTGCACATCAGGAAGAGAAGAATCTTATATGATGAGGGCATCTTGTAGCGGCTCATGGCGTAAGCCGCCAGAGGATTGACCAGCAGCGCAGTCAGGATGGCCAGCGAACAGTAAATCACGGTGTTGATGATTCCGCGGCCGTGGAACAGCATATAGTCAGCCACCGCCTTGTAGTTGCGGGTCACGAACTCCCAGCGCAAATCCTTGATGTTCTCACGGAAATAACAGCGGTGGACATCGAGTTGCGGCAGGCGCACATCAGTGATTTTCTGCCAGTCGGTGCCCAAAGCCGCCGCAGCTTTCTCTAAACTGCCGTATTCCTCCAGAATCCAATCCTGGAAAGCAAAGTCCAGCCCGCAGATTTCCAATGTTTCCACCGGCGCGATATAGAGTTTGTTGTTGCTGGGCTCAAAGTATCCGACCAGCAGTGACTGCCAGTCGCTGCGAGCCATGCCGCAGGGAGGCGCAGTGGTCGGGAAAGGTACTTCCTCAAAACTCTTGTATTGCAGGCCGCCGTAGCGCTTGTTGAAGTTCTCAATATTGGTATGCTTGAAGCTGAGCATCTCGCGGTACAGGGGCGCGACACTCTCGTCAATTTTAATCCATTCCATGGCTAAGGACTTGCGTACAAATTCCTCCCAGTCGGCTTTGGTTTTTTCCACTGCTTCGGCGGGATAGCGGCGGGTGACGAAAATTTCATTCCAGCTGGTGTAATTCGTCTGATTGGCCTCGTTGTAGGCCTGCAGCGATTGGCTGTATACCGGCTTCAGGAAGTCCTTTTTATAGTAGCCGTCGATCGTGAAGTAGTAGCGCATTCCCAGAGGAATGGTGTCGAAGAACTCGCTCAGCGAATTGGCGTAGACGCTCACCATCGGACTGGCCCGGCGGTTGACATTGTAGGCGGGGATCATGTTCACAGTGTTCCAGCTGAGAAAATCCGTGCCGTTGATCTTGTTCACCACGCCGATATCGCTGTATTTCTTAAGCTTCTTGACCTCCTCAGGGTCGGTGTCAATAGCCTGGCTGTGAATCGGCAGGAATTTTTTCAGTCCCCGCTGGCCGGAGGTGAAAGTCCTTGAGACCGGCGCATGGATATATCCGGGCGAGTAGGCATAGCTGGTCAGCCAGTTATGGTTGTCATTGAAGCCAGGACGATATCCCTGCTCTTCGCGTTCCCGCACCGATTCTTCCCAGGCAGGAATGAATTTTTCCCAGACCTGGACCAGTTTTTCGTTCGGCTCATGCAGCAAGGAATACGCCAGGGACCCTTTCGGAGCCCCATGCGGCACAGCAATTGTTTGCTGGCATTTGGGGCAGGATGCCTGATGCTCATGCAGCAGCTTAGGTTCTGCAGTGAGTTTCTGGCAGTCGCCAAATTCGTACTGGAACCAGGTCTCGCATTTCGGACAGCGTACTTCCGTTTCGGTCTCCAGGCTGAAACGCTTGGCCAGGTCTTCGAAAGTGACCTCGTCCGCATCATAGACCATATTCAAGTATGGCACCTGTTCGTTGAACAGCCCTTCGGCATGCTTGGCCCACATCCAGTTGTCATCATACAGAAAGCGCGGGTAGGCATCAAAGAACTTGATGTCCATGGCGCTTTTGGTGCTGCCGGAGAGCATCAGCATGAAAGGATAGACCATGGTCGCGCCGCCGATGATCAGAAAGGTGTACATGCCGGCGAACAACAAGCGCACCCGCCAGTTTTTTCTGCCGATTCTGGAAATAATAGCCATAATTGGAAAACTCCCTAATTCTGGTTACAGATAAAAAATGAAGACGGCTGAAGGCTCTGGCAGACTACTCCTTCTTGCCAGTCGTTCTGAATTCCAGTTTGGACAAGATTTGCAGCTGATAGACGGTAAAGCCAATCAGCATAAAGCCGAGAATCCAGGCCATCGCAGTGGCGGTGCCGAATTTCAAGTACATGTATGCTTTGTAAAAAATCAGCAGGCTGGCGACATTGGTGCCGCTGGAGCCGCCGGTCATGGTCATAATCATCGCAGTGTTCTCCCAGGAACGGATGAAGATACCCACAAACTGAATGATCAGCAGCGGTTTCAGAATAGGTATCACCACGAAGAGGATTTTATCCACAAAAGTCGCGCCATCGATATCAGCGGCTTCATAGAAGTCATCGGCGATACCCTTCAGGGCAGCCAGATAAATCAGGCAACCCGGGCCCATGCCTGCCCAGACACTGGGCAGCACGCAGCAGACCATGGCAGTCTTGGGGTCAAGCAGCCAGCGGTATGGATTACGCATGGTATGGAATAAGCGCGCGTACCAGGGCGCCTCAACGGTCGGGTCGGTGAAAATCGGCATGGCGAAACCAAAGATATAATAGAAAAGCAAGCATCCGGCCAGGAAGCAGAGCACTGACTGTACGCGGTTGCCATGCAGGAATAGCCGTTGGGCGAAGAAAAACAGGATGAAGAAGAACAGGGCCGCAATAGCGATTATACCGATGGCGGGAATCTTCATCAGAACTGCATTCAAAACCCCGAATTCCGAGGGCTCATAGAAAGAGCGCCAGAGATAAATCACCACCAGACCGGTAATCACTGCGGGGAGGTAGAATACGGTACGGAAAAATATCTTTCCATACGGGATTTCCTGCAGCAGCACCGCCAGAATAACCGGCGGCAGGAAAGTCAGGGATATCACCAGGAAACAGTACTTCAGCGAGTTGTAAACTGAGGTCCACCATTCAAGGTCAAACAGGATATTGCCGAAATTGTCGAGCCAGACCCATTCTGAACCACCCATGATGCGGTAATTCTGGAAAGCCATCAGTGAGCCCATCACCAACGGCACATAACGCCAGACTAAAATCGACAGCAGCGCCGGCAGCAGAATTATGTATGCCCATTTGTATTTGCGGAAGCCCCACAGCTCCTGCTTCACCCCCACTACTTTGGGTGGCGCAAAAGTCTTGAAAATCTTGCGGAAAACCAAGGTGAAAGCAATCACAATGGCGACCAGCATAATGCTGGCTGTAATGCGCCGGATCAGAAGCTCACGCGGGGTCAATATCCCCAGCATCTTCTCGTTTGTCTCCGCAACCCCGTCAACCAGCAGTTTTTTCAGCAGCGCCCGGCGCTTCTCCAGTTGCGCGTGCATCAGGCGGCAGTTTTCAATTTCCTCTGCTGAAGCGCCTTGTTCCTGCAGTTTCTCCGGGGTGACTCCTATATATTTCTCCGCCTGATTGTAGAGTTCAGCCGAATACAGCGGCATGCTCACATTTTCCCGCTCCATGGCCATATCTTCAGCCCGCTGCATGGGCCGGGTCATTTCAACATAGACCAGCTGGCAGTTGCGCCCATAAGGCTCAGGCTGTCCAGTGGCAATGGAGATATTGAAAGTCTCTTCCCAGCCTGCCGGAGCCAGACGGATCAAATCCTCATAGCCGAACAGACGCAGATAACGCGGGTTGACAAAATTGCCCAGGCCGCCTTCGACCATGATTTTGGTGTGAATGCCTACGGCCTCCTTGGTGTTGCAGAAACGCATGTATTCCCAGGCCGCATCACGGACTACCGGGTTGTCGCAGCCGGCGAAGATGCCCTGCATGCGAGAGTTGATTTCCGCGCCGCGATGACGGACGCCGTTCTGGTCCGGATAACCCTTGGGCACTGGAACCATCCCGACCAAGTCAGGATTGATGGTCGAGAACAGCCGTTCGTCAAGATAAGAGGCCACAAAACCGATCTGCCCCAAATCCCATTTCTTGCTGTTTGCAGTCTCCTTGGTGGCATAACCGTAGCGGGTCACGTTGTTGCGGTCCACCCAGCGTTCGGTGGTCAGGCGGAGATAAAAATCAAGCGCTGTGACGGCTTCGTCACTGCCGAAGACCGCGCTCCATTCGTCTGTTTTCTGGTCATAATGCATCACATCGCCGCCGGCCGACCAGAGGAAAGATATCCAGTACCAGCTCTCCTGCTGTCCGCGTCCCAGAAGCATGCCGTAGGTGCCGCGTTCCGGATCGGTCAGGCGCTTGCAGTAGGCCAGCAAATCCTCCCAGGTCCAGTCGTTGGTTGGATATTCGATGCCGGCGCTGTTCAGCAGGTCTTTGCGGTACAGGATAACCCGGCTCAGCAGCCCGCCTTGGGGGAAAGCCCAGACCTGCTCCTTGTCCTGGCCGATCATCTTGCGTTTCATCACCGGTATAACCTTGGGGTGGACCATGAAATCAAGCTCATCCTGAGTCAGACCAGTATAATAGTTGTCCTCCGGCTTATCCAGGGGATAGAGGAAACCCTCCTGGATATAAGTATCGGACTGCCGGAAATTGACATACAGTATATCCGGAGCCACTCCGCCGGCAATAGCCATCAGCGGGCCAGTATCCTGGCTCATGCCCTCGACCGTGATGCCGGAAAAACGCTTCAGGACAATCTCAATATCTTCTTTGCGCCAGCTGTAATTGCCGTATTTGGCCGGATCGGCCTCGTATTTGGCCCGGTATCTCTGCTCCAGGATTTCGGGATAGCGCCTGAGGAACTCTTTCACCACTTCGTAGCCGGCCCGGCTGTTGGTGTCAGTCCTGGTCGGGTCTGGAAGACTCCAGCAAGTAACTGTAATCCTGGTCTTGCCTTCCGGGGTTCGCTCCACTGTCCCTGCCTTAACTGCCTGGCAGGCGAAATAACTGACCAGGCAGATAATGCCCAATATACGAACGTTTCTCATGATACCTCTTTGCTGGTATTGCTGATTGCACAATTTAAGCGCGGGAAAACGGCAACTCTTCCGGGCGGCCAGTCAGCCACCCAGAGAGTACAAACAGTCTTTCGTAAAATTATCAATGTAAATTCTTTTCCCGCAAAAGCAAGACGGTCGAGGCTTTTTTTGTTTTTGAAGAATAATTGAAGAATAATTAACCGCCAAGTACGCCAAGTACGCCAAGGGGAGCAGAAAGGACAATTTATAAAGTTAACTAACCGCCAAGTACGCCACGAGCGCCAAGAAATTGATGCCCGGTTCTCTTATCCCCTCTCTCCCTCTTCCTTTGCGTCCTTTGTGTCCTTGGCGGTTCAATGGTTAACTAACCGCCAAGTACGCCAAGTACGCCAAGGGGAGCAACATCTTGGCGGTTTAATGGTTCAATGGTTCAAGGGAGCATCACCAATACTGCATCGGCGACCAGGCGAAATCCGTGTAGTCGACCGACTGTTTGCGCAGCGGGTACGACTTCTCCAGCACACAGTGCCCGTCCACAAAGCCGACATTCCATTTGCCGTCATGCCGTTCGCCGGGATATTCTTTGTAGGCGCTGAGTTCGCACTGGGCCTGACCGTCGGCTGCCCAAGGCGGCAGCCATTTGTCGCCGATGCAGTAAGTCCGGGCAGGGTATTTGGTGACCACTGATTTAACCCACAGCGACTTGTCGGGGCGGGTGCCCAGGTACCGGTTCAGACCATAATGGCTGCCTTTCCAGCTGTTCCAGCTACTCTCAACATATGTTTTTCCTACGCCGTAGCGGTTCTCTGCCGGACACTGGAACAATCCCGCCGGACGCATGCTGGAGCGGACATGCTTGACATTGATCAGCTTGACATTGGGATGGGTGAAGTACCCCTGCCAAAATGCGCCATTGGCTCTGCAGTCGGAGGGAAGGCAGGCAATCGGGAAATAGTCGTCATAAGTCTCCAGGTAAAGGAACACCGCCAGGTTCAATTCCTTGACATGGCTCATGCACAAGGTTTGTTGCGCCTTGGCCCTGGCCTTGCTTAAGGCCGGCATCAGCATCGAAGCCAGAACCGCAATAATCGCTATTACCACCAACAGCTCTATCAAGGTGAATTTTTTTCGCATAAGATACCTCCTGGACAAAATGAGAAGTACTGCACAGGCTCAATTCACAATCAGGAATTTAATCACTAGCTGGCAAAAGTCAACCTGGAGACCGGTTTATTTGCCAATTGCTAATAAATTGCTAGCAAATACCAGTAAATTTTAGTAATATATCACTCTGCGGGAAACAGAAAGCGCAGCAGAAAACTGAAGCACCACTCTCCTTAGCGGTTCAACGAATAGTAATTAACCGCCAAGTACGCCAAGTACGCCAAGGGGAGCAGAAAGGATAATTTATAAAGTTAACTAACCGCCAAGTACGCCAAGCGCACCAAGAAATTGATGTCCGGTTCTCTCCCTCTCTCCCTCTTTCTTGGCGTTCTTTGTGTCCTTGGCGGTTCAACGAATAGTAATTAACCGCCAAGTACGCCAAGAGCGCCAAGGGGAGTAGCATCTTGGCGGTTCAATGATTCAATGGTTAACTAACCGCCAAGTACGCCACGAGCGCCAAGGGGAGCAGAAAGGACAATGCGCTTGATTCCTTTTTTTAGCAGCAGGACATTGAAATTGATGAGCAGCCCCAGCGGAAGCCTCATGGTCTTGAGATAGGAGATTACTTGAGCGGTATGGATGGGAGCAAGAGCATCGACTACTTTTAGTTCTACAATCAACTTACTGTCGATCAAGAGGTCTAATCGGGCCTCGCCGACCAGGCGTCCTTTGTACTTGACACCTATTGGCTTTTGCCTCTCGAACGGTATCTTCCGCAAACTCAATTCCACTGCGAGCGCTTCTTCATAGACGCTTTCAAGATATCCCGGCCCTAATGTCCGATGCACCTCAATAGCTGCGCCAATTACTGCATTAGCCAGGTCATCGCTCTCCTTGCCCGGTTCTCTCACCCTCTCTCCCTCTTTCTTGGCGTCCTTTGTGTCCTTGGCGGTTCAATGATTCAATGGGGCATCACCAATACTGGGTCGGCGACCAGGTGAAATCTTTGTAGTCGGGCCATGCCTTGCGCAGCGGGTATGACTTCTCCAGCACACAGTGCCCGTCCACGAAACCGACATTCCATTTGCCGTCATGCCGTTCGCCGGGATATTCATAGTAGGCGCGGATTTCGCACTGGGCGGCACCTGTGGTTGCCCAAGGTGGCAGCCATTTGTCACCGATGCAATAAGTCCGGGCAGGATATTTGGTGACTACTGATTTAACCCATGGCACGCCACTGTTGGGGCGGATGCCAAGATGCCGGTTCAGGCCGTAATGGCTGCCTTTCCAGCTGTTCCAGTTACTAGTAGTATACTCTCCTATGTATTCGCGGTTCTCCGACGGGCACTTGAATAATCCCTCAGGACGCCCGCTGGAAACATGCTTGGTATTAATAAGCTTGACATTGGGATGAGTGAAATAACTCTGCCAATATGCGCCATATTCCCAGCATCCGGACGGCTGATGGGCGGTCGGGAAATAGTCGTCATAAGTTTCCAGATAGAGGAACACCGCCAGGTTTAATTCCTTGACATGGCTCATGCACGAAGTCTGCTGCGCCCTGGCCCTGGCCTTGCTTAAGGCCGGCAGCAGCATCGAAGCCAAAACCGCAATAATCGCTATCACCACCAACAGCTCTATCAAAGTGAATTTTTTTCGCATCAGACTACCTCCAGGATATAATTAAGAATTGCTGCGCAAACTCAATTGACAATCAAAAATTTAATCACCAACCGGCAAAAGTCAATCTGGAGACAGACTTATTCACCAGCAATATTGCCGGATGCGTAAATTTTTATTCTCAGACGGTCTAATTAATCCATCAGTTCGCTTTCGTTCCTCCTGAGTAGCACAATTAGCAAGTATCTCCTTACGCTTGCCAGCATCAATAATAAAAGCTTCATTACATCCGGTTTTTATTCCGTAGTTGATTCGGATATCCCATTCTTTAAGTGGTTTTCCGATCTTTTCGATTTTGGCTTTGATGGACTGTTCGATTGGGTTGAGAATGACCCAGCTGTCTGATGTATTGAAAGCGCTCTCCATTGAATGTTGTCGAATAAAACCGCTCATTAAATTCAGAGAACTGAACCTCTGTGAAGTTGCACTGGCACTGTTTTCGTTTTCGGGATGATTTATTCAAGCCCTGCCAGCACTTCTTCGAGCGGTTTTCCCGGCGCGGAGCGCCACACAAAAATAACCCCGGGTGAGGAAGCGCGGAGCGCGACGCAACCCGGGGTGG
>JAAZIZ010000198.1 GCA_012800565.1 Lentisphaerota bacterium | reverse complement strand
GGGCTTCCCGGCGGGCTTTCTCTGCTGCAGAGGTACCGGAAGAATGATTGCCAGACCAGCCATAACTGCCGCCGCCTCCACCCAGCCCGGGCATCGCACCGCCGCCTCCACCCATTCCGGGCATTCCGTCGCCCATGCCACCGCCCAGTCCCGGCATGCCGCCGCCCATGCCACCGCCCAGCAGTTTACCCAGCAGTCCTTGGTCTTTGCCGTTGGCGAGCCTGGCCATCATTTTCCGGGCTTCCAGGAAGCGGGTTATAGCTTCGTTAACATCTTTCAAGTCGCTGCCGCTGCCTTTGGCGATACGCTTGCGCCGGGGGAGGGTAATGATTTCCGGCACTCGCCTTTCGGCGTAGGTCATACTGTGAATAATGCCCTCGAAACGCTTGAATTGTGAGTCATCCAGCAGTTCGCTGGGGATGTTGTTCATTCCCGGCAGAAACTTCAGCAGCGAGGCAAAACCGCCCATTTTGCGCATGGTGTTCATCTGATTCAGGAAGTCATCGAAGCCAAAAGTACTCTTGCGGATTTTCTCCTCCAGAGCTGCAGCTTCTTCTTCCTTGTACGCCTCCGCCGCCCGTTCCACCAGGCTGACCACATCGCCCATGCCCAGAATACGTGAGGCCATCCGGTCGGGATGAAAAATTTCCAGATCAGAGGGCCGTTCTCCGACGGTGACAAATTTAATCGGCTTGCCGGTCGATTGCCGCATCGACAGGGCTGCGCCGCCGCGGGCATCACCGTCCAGCTTGGTCAGGATAATGCCGCTGATATCCAGGGCCTGATCAAAATGCTCAGCCACCGAGACCGCCTGCTGTCCCAAGGCGGAATCGGCTACCAGCAGGATTTCCTGGGGGGCGATATTGCTTTTGAGCCGGACGAGTTCCTGCACCAGCTCCTGATCGATCTGCAGGCGTCCGGCCGTATCCACAATCAGCACATCGCGGTTATGTTTCCTGGCTTCCTCCAGTGCTCTGGTGGCAACTGCGACCACATCCTTGCTGTTATGGTCGCTGAATACCGGCAGGCTTAATTCGCGGCCCAGCACCTCCAGCTGCTCAATGGCGGCCGGGCGGTATAAATCGCAGGCCGCCAGCATCACCCGCTTTTTGTGCTTCTTCTGCAGAAACAGCGCCAGTTTGGCACAAGTGGTAGTTTTGCCGCTGCCGTGCAGGCCGCAGAGCATAATCACCGTGGGCGAAGCGGATAAATTCAGTTCCGCAGTCTGGCTGCCCATCAGCTCAATCAGCTTGTCATTGACGATCTTGATGGTCTGCTCGCCCGGCGTGACACTGCGCAGTACCTCCTGCCCTAAGCAGGCAGTCCTGACCTCATCAATGAATTTGCCGGCAACCTGGTAGTTGACGTCGGCATCCAGCAGGGCGGCGCGGATGTCGGCCAGAGCCTCGCTCATATTGCTGTCAGATAAATTCTTCTTGCCGGACAGCTTGCGGAAGGCATCCTGAAATTTTCGGGAAAGGTTTTCGAACATGGCGTTAAGGTCTGTTTTTAGATGATGGAAAGTATGATGATGCGTCCCATCGGGTGGCTCTGATCTTGTTTGCCGGGGCGTTTTTCAGTCCAGATAGCTGGCGCCATCGCTGGCCTGGCAGACCATGGCGGAGATTTTGCGGCCGCTTTGTTCCTGGTATATCTTCTGCAGCGCTGTCAGATATTCCCCCGCCTGCTCGGCGCGGACCAAATGCACACAAATGCCGCCGAACCCGCCGCCGCTGATACGTGCTCCCAGATGCCCGGGCAGGCCGCGTCCAATGGCGACCAAAGCGTCGATTTCCGGACAGCTGTTCTCAAAATTCTCCTCTGAGCTTTGCTGTGATTCCAGCAACAGTTGCCCGAATTGTTCTACATCTCCCTGCTGCAGAGCCATCCGCCCCTTTTCGACTCGGGTGATTTCACCGACTACATGCAGGGCCCTCCGGAAAGGCAACGGTGCCAGCTGCTGGCGCGCGGCCAGAAGCTGTTCCCAGGAAACATCGCGCAGAGCGGAGACACCGGGATAAATTTTGGCCAAGGCGGCGACTGCCTCCTCGCAGGACTGGCGGCGTTCATTGTATTCCTGGCTTAAATTATGCTTGACCATGGAATTGGCCACAACGAATGCAGTTCCTGCCGGGATCGGCACCGTGCTGACTTCATAGCTGCGGAAATCCGAATAGATCAGGCAGCCGCGCTTGCCCCGCAGGGAGCTGAACTGGTCCAGCAGACCGGTCCTGGCACCGACGTAATTGTTTTCGCAGGCCTGGCCAATTTTGGCACATTCCAGCCAGGACAGCTCAATTCCGCACAGCCGGTTCAAGGCCAGCAGCATGGCCATCTCCAGAGCGGCAGAGCTGCTCATGCCGGCTGACAACGGAACTTCACCCAGCAAAGCAGCTGAAAAAGGGGGCACTGCAATGCCGCGTTGCTGCAGTTCCACAATCAGCCCCTTGATGTAATTGGCCCAGTCGCCTTTGCGGGGATGGGACAAGTCGGCAAGGGAAAAATCACGCCGGCTGTTATCGCGCAAGTCAACTACCTGACAGTTGCGCCCGGCAGGGTCGGCCGGTGCGATAGCTACGAACATCGCCCGGTCCACCGCCACACTTAAAACCGTGCCTTCGTTGTAGTCAGTGTGATTGCCAAGGATTTCCAGACGCCCGGGAGCACGGGTGACATGTGCGGGAACGGTGCCGAAACTGGCCACAAAACCGTCCCGAAGCTGGGCAAGCTGGCTGTGGTATGTGGATTGCTGCATATAAGGGAGTTCCATATTAGTGGGTAAATCACTTAATATGAATGAACATTGAAAAAAGTCACGCTGGAGCGCAAAAATAGTTTGCCGGCTGCCGCAGGCTTATTTGCGCCGGGCCTGCCTGAGTGCAGCACTTAATGCAGAATCCTGGGGTTCTGCGGATGGTTCTGCAGTCTCGGTATCCGGCGGCGAGGACGGAGGTGGTGGGGGTGGCGCGGCGGTCACGGGGCGAGTTTTGTCTTTCTGCTGCTTTCCGGCTGGCGGGGTGGCGGTTGCGCTTCGGCGGAAGAAACGGCTCAGGGTCAGACGCCGTTCGGCGACTTCCAGCAGCAGCAACAAGATTGCCAGCAAAGCCAGGCCGGGAGCGAGGCTGACCCGGCGGGTCTGCGGCGGGAGGTCCCGCCAGATTTCGGCCGGCTGCAGTCTTTCCTGCCCGCCGGTTGCTGCCATCCAGGCGAGGAGCTGGGCCAGTTTGTTTTGTTCGGTGGCGCTATACATGGGCCGGAATTCCGGCGAGTATGGCAATGCTGCCGGTGCAAGGGACAGGGGAGTTTGTCCCGGCCAGCTGATGCCGGGCAGGTAGATATTTTCGCCTGTCAACGGGATGCGGCAGCTTAGACGGTCCGGGGTTTCCCATTCCAGGCGGTGTTGCTGCGCCGGTTGCGCTTGGCTTCGGTCAAAGACCAGCACCGATACTTCGGGTGGGTGCGGAAACGGGTCCTGCTGACGTTCCGGCGGCAGGAGCAGTTCCACCCGCAGGTCACCGTTGCTGATTTCCTGGTTGAGAAGGAATTGCTCACCGCTGTCATCCGCTCCCGCCAGTACCCAGCTGGTGAGTGCACTCAGGAGCATTCCGGCAGCGGGTTGGCTGGCGGCAGGACTGCTGTAGTTGCCGGCTGCTTCTGCGGCCAGAGCAGCAGTACGGCCCTGGCCGGCATAGCCGACTGCGGCCAGAGGAGCGCGATGTTCGTCAACCGAAATCAGGATATTCTCGCTGCCAGCTTTGGGAGCGCACAGGTTGTATCCGCCGAATTCCAGACTGGGCGGGAATTTGCCGGGGCGGGCAATGGTCTGCAAGGCAGAGGTGAAATCGCCTCTGACCGGAGTATCCAGGAAAGTATTGAGCGCCATCACAAAAGTGTCTTCCGCAAAAATGCGGGGCAGTTCTTCGGCCTGTTCGGTAAAGTAACATTTTCCTTGTCCGAGCTGAGCGATTTCCTGCAGAAACTCGGCATAGAGATCGCTCTCGCGGCCCAGGCCGACCACGCTGACCGTGATGCCGGCCCCTGCAGCCCGGCGCAGCAGTTCCCGGTATTCGCCAGGTTCTTCTGCATCATTGGCATCAGCGAAGAGCAGCAGATGGCGAGTCACTGCAGTGGAGGAGAGCAGCGCACTGATGCCCTGATGCAGAGCCGTATAGGTATAAATCCCGCCACCCATGGATTCAATGGAAAGGATTTTATCCGCCGCATTCTTCAGCTGCTGCACCGGTGTCAAGGGGAAGACCACGTGCGCCTGGCTGTCGATCGCATAGACAGCAAATTCATCACTGCTGTGCAGGAGCCGAAAGACCTCCAGGGTGGCCCGGTTGGCCAAGGTCATTTTGCTGACTTTTCCGCAGGGCATGGACATACTGCCGGAACGGTCCAGAGCCACTACCAGCCCCAGGCGGTTCTTGCGGAGTTCCTGCCGCTGTTCCAGTGCGAGCGGCAGAATGGGTTCCAGGGGCGAACGGTAATATCCGCCGCTGGCAAAGGCGTTTCGCCCGCCGGTCATCATCAACCCCAGCCGTCCCGCCTGGACCAGGGCCGAGAGCGCCTCCATCCCCGACAAGCCCAGCCGCCCGGCCGGGACATTCTCCAGCAACACTCCTGCATAAGTGCTGAGCTTAGCCGGTTCCAGTTCTGCGGGCGCCGGCCGACGTCCCTGTACCGCCAGGCCGCTGTTCTGCAGGAGCCGGGCGAGGGTGCCCTCGGGCGAGTCGCTGAGCAGCAGCAGAGGCTTGCGCCCGGCAATGCTGACCAGGCAGCGGGCGCGGTTGTTTTCGGGACAGACGTCTTCGAGAGCCGTCGCTCCGGCAATGCTCAGTTGGTAATCGAGCAGTCCTGGCTCAGGATGCCTGACCCGCCAGGAAAAATGGTTTCTGCCTGCTCGCAATGACAGAGAGTAGGTCTGCTCCGGGCCGTCATTGCTGCGCAGACTGCAGCGGCCCTCCTGATCAATCGGGGACCAGATGGTGCAGGAGAGGGTATAAAATTCGCCGGGGAGGGCCTGCCAGGGGGCGCGGAATTCCTCAATGGCCAAATCATTGATGCCCTGGCGGCGCAGGAGCTGCCAGTCTACTGCAAGACCGCGGGCGGCGGCCTGGGCCAGCCCTTGCTCCGGACTGATACCGGTGTACTGTCCGTCCGAGAGCAGCAGCAGCCGTCCCGCACGTCCCGGAGGGAGACTGTCGAGAGCAGTATCGAGCGCTCCTGCGAGGTCGCTGCTGTGCCGGCTGGGCAAGACTGCTTTCAGGCCCGCAAAAGAGACTGAGCCGGGCAGTTTTTCCCAGCTGTTGCCAGCGGCAAAGCTGATGATGCCCAGTTGGCAGTCTGCCGGTCTGTGTTGCTCCAAATCACGGAGGATTTGTTCAGACAGTTCTTCTGCTGTCGGGGGCATGGAGTGACTGCGGTCAACCAAGGCAATCAGTACCCCGGCCTGTCCGCGCCAATAGATGCCGGTGCCGGCAAGAATGGCGATCAGCACCGTGTAGAGCAGCAACCGCAGCAGGGTTAATATGCGCGTGGGCAATGGCCGGCTGTAGCAAAAGGCGCAGGCGCAGAGCAGCAGCAGCCAAGCGGCGGGATATAGGCAGCTCATCTTCTGTTCCTCCTTGGTTTAAGGCAGAGATGATGCCAGACGAGGATACCGGCAGCCAGCACTGCCGGCAGCCAGGAGAATGACTGCAGGGCGTTGCCGCTGGCGTGGCCGGGATTGCGGGCGGCGGAATGGCAGCGCCCGGCTTGGCTGAGGTCGGATTCGAGACTGCTGCAGGCCTGCACCGCGAGCGGCCAGCTGTGTTTGCCACAATGTACGGTATAAGCTCCGGCCGGGAGATACTCAAAATATCCTTTTTTACCTTTTATGCTGCCCCTGCTTACCTGGCCGTCCTGGTTTACTGCGCGGGGGGTGGCAGTTTCTCCTGGCGGCAGATTGATGCTGATCAGTTCATGGTCGCGCCAATTGTGCTTGGCTGGCCCTGGACGCGAATGCTGCAGGAATTCGGCCAGGTTGCAGAACAGTATGGGCCAGAATGGCTGCCGCGAGATATTGCTGTTCTGAGGCAGCAGCTGCAGATGAAAATCGTAAACGCTATCCTGGCGTTCGAGGATGGAGAATACTGGTGTGCGGTCTTGCCACAGCAGGACTGTGCCGGGGATGGAATACTCCGCGACGCAGCACCAGCGCAAATCAGTCAGGGACAGGCCGCGCAGCAGCGGGTGGTCCGGCTGGGCCACCAAGGATTGCGGGTCTGTCGCGCCGGGCTGTTCAGGGAGATGCCAGAGAAAGCGGTGCCCGGGGCAGGGAGGCAGAGTTGCAGGGCCGAAATGCAGCTCAGCGGGATTGCCGCTCTGCCATGCGGGGGTCGCAGCGATGGCAGCCAGCAGCTCCCGCTGGCAGATATCCGGCAGATTTGCGGCGATGGAGCAGGTCACCGGCGGGCGTTCTTCGGATAACAGGGTCAGCTGGTTATCGCAGTCCATGGCGTCATCTTCAGCTGAGAGGCTGATGTGCAGAGTTTCCGGAGCCGCTGTTTCCGGCAGGGCGAAAGTGATTTTCCGGCGTTCCTGGGCCGCGAGGGTCAATTGTTCCGGGAGATTCGCGCTGCTGACGACAAGCTCCAGGTTCTGACTGCGGGACGAATAATTTGCAATCTCCAGGAGCAGTTGTTTGTCGGTGCGCCTGGCATTGACCAGGGCGACATTCGGCAGTGGTTCGGCCTCGGCGAAGCAGCCGCTCTGCTCATCCAGCGGGAAAGCAGGTGCACGGTCGCTGCAGAGCAGGAATTCCCCCTGCGGACAGAGTTCTTTCCCCAAGGCCAGCGCTTCGGCCAGGCTGTGGCGGGACTCGCTGGCAGTCCAGAATTGCCGGAAAGTCGAATGGTCATTTCCATCTGCCAGCAGCCGGGGGCGGTTCCCGGCCAGAATCCACAGCACCCGCCGGCCTGATTGGGCGGACAGCAGTTTCTCCAGATGGCGCAGGGCTGCCTGCTGCGGCGATAGCCCCCCAGGGCGACAGGCCTGCATCGAATATGAGTTATCCAGAATGACGACCAGGGGCGGGTATTGTTCAGGTGGACACAGGAAAGGACTGGCACCGGCGGCAACCAGCAGCAGCAGCGCCGCTGCTTCAAGATAGAACAGCCCAGGCAGGCGATGGATGAGCCAGCGCGAACCGCTGCGCGTCAGCGCATTTTCCGGCCAGAGAAAAAGGGCTGAAACGCGGTGCCGCGCGGCTTGGCGCTGCCACCAATAGAGCAGCAGCAGTGCCAGGATGGCGGCAGCGGCTGAAAACAGCCGTGGATGCAAGAAGCCCCAGATCACGGCAATAAGTTCAAGTAAGTTTTATGGCTGGTGGTCGCTCTGCAGCTTTTGCCAGGTATGCTGGCCGGTGTCGAGTACCCCCAGAGATAAAATCTCAGGGGGGAAATTATACCACGAGCTGGTGATCATCCCCAAGGCACCGCCCAGCTGGCACTTGCGGGAGAATTCGCGGATGTTGGCCCGGAAGCGGGCGAAATTAGGCAAGCCGAAGCTGTCATCCATGGTATTGCCTAAAGTCGTGGGTGCACCAATGACCTGGAAACCATGCTCGCGGTAGAAGTCAAAATACGGGAAAGCGGTGAAATGCCGCGGGTATCCTGGGCCCAGATAGCGGACAAAATTCTTTGCGGCCGGTGAAGAGTTCATCAGTTCCTGGACATCCATGGCTCTGGCGAATTTCCGGGTGATGGTCTGCTCCGGCTCTTCTAATCCGGCGTAATCGCAGTCGCGCCAGCTCTGGTCAGCGACAATGCCGCGACCGGCTGCCCGGGCCACGAAGATGGGGCTGGGCTGGCGGGTTGTCCAGTAATCCCAGTACATGATCACCAGGGCAGGATTGACTGCGGGGATCAGCTCGGGATAACGGCTTAGCATATCATCCCAGATGATTGGAGTGCGACCCTGGGCGAGAACCCACTCCGCAATCTGATTGATGTACTCGACATAGAGCCTGCCCGGGCCATGCCGCCGGGCGAATTCCGCGCACTGGGGACAGGCCCCCAGGCTGCGGGCTTCGTCAGCCCCGATGTGCAGATAACGCCCGCCAGGATGGGCGGACATGATCTCGGTTGCCAGTTCAGTAAACAACGTGAAAGACTGCGGGTTCAGCGGGCAGAGCTGCTCACTGGGCTGGCCGTCGTCCCGTGGCT
The DNA here is from genome assembly GCA_012800565.1 of Lentisphaerota bacterium. Classification (GTDB taxonomy): domain Bacteria; phylum Verrucomicrobiota; class Lentisphaeria; order Oligosphaerales; family Oligosphaeraceae; genus JAAZIZ01. The sequence goes on along the minus strand of JAAZIZ010000198.1, from coordinate 999 downwards.
CAAACAGGTGGGCGTAATCGGGATGATGGGAAATATGTCCGTTATGTCCGATGCATTGCAGCAGGGGAATGATCTCCAGATGATCCCGCTGGCATTGCTGCTGGAATTCCGCCACTTCGGCAGAAGTGAAAGCGTTGGCGCCAGCCAGCCCCGGATGGCTTTGGAACGGGAAACGCTCGTTGTATTCCAGCAGATAGGTGTTTAGTTTGAATTTTGCCATCTGGCGCAGGAGAGCACGCACGTCCTGGGCTTGGAATTGCCGCTGGGAAGCCAGGTTGGTATGAAATCCGCGTATTGACAGGGCCGGGGAATCTTCCACGTGAACCTGGGGGAGGTAAGTGCCGATGCGCATTTGCCGGATGGTCTCCAGGGCATACTGTGCGGCACGGTCAGTGCCAGCCTCCAGGATACCACTTTGCGCAGTGATGCTCAGGCGGTAAGATTCATCCGTGTGGGAAGCATGTTCCCGCCGCCGCAGCTCCAGCACTGCCGGTGCGGTGCCGGCAAAGCTGAACAACTTGTGCAGCGCACTGGCCAGCGCAGGGAAAGCGTTTTCGCCCTGCAGGCTGAAAGTGCCCAGATCGATACAATCGCTGTCTAGTCCGGTGATGGTAACCGGACTGGGAATAACATGGCAGGATTTCTGGCAACCGGGACGAGGAGCGAGGGAGCTGGTCGGATGAATGCTTGTCATGGCAGACCTCTGCTGTGGGACAGATTGAGAAAAGACCGGAATGGCGGGGAGATTCGCATTACTGGGGGATGTGCCCCGGTTCGTATTCAATGGTGCAGAACAGCCGCTGCAGTTTACCATCGGGGCAGAACTGGCTCTTGCCCGGCGGGATATTCAGCTGCAGAAACTGGAATGATCGCTTGGGAGTCCAGGTCTGATAGCCGCAATGTCGGGAGCGCGGCGCCAGGTGACCGTTGATCAGTACGCGCTTGATTTTGCTTCCCGGCAGCAGCCTGGCCCGCAACGAAAGGCCGCACCGGATGAAT
>JAAZIZ010000197.1 GCA_012800565.1 Lentisphaerota bacterium | reverse complement strand
AGTCATCGCCATTATTGCCGTCTTGGCTTCAATGCTGCTGCCGGCTTTGAACAAAGCCCGGAGTGCGGCCCAATGCATGAAGTGCCTGAACAATATGCGGTCCCTTGCGTCCGGACAGCAGCTCTATGCAGAAGACAATGGGGGCTGGGCCTCGCATGGCATCAGCTGTTCCAACTATATCTTCAACAACACCTATGGCGGCGGCATTGCGGCTTATATTGGCGCTCTGGATTATTCCAGAGGTACCTTGAATAAATATGCTCCGCCAATCACCAAATGCCCCGCCGGGGTGCGCGGAACTTGGGAAGATGGTGATCCCTCAAAAAATCCTAACTTCAGCTACAGCTACTCCAGTGCAGTATGCCGCGGTGGCTACCTCCCCGCCGAGGGATTTTACCGCCAGGATGGGATGAGGTGGGGAGGCGGCGGAGAGACGGCTGCACCTCCTACGGAACGTCTGGACCTGGTGCACAACCCCAGCGGGCGTTTTTTTATGGGCGATCTCGGATATGACGGTGTCTATAAGCTGACCTACGGCGGTGGTGGCGCGGGAGCCCACCGACGCTCCTCTGTTGCATTCAAGCATGACTTGAAAACCAATGTCGCCTTTGTGGACGGACATGTCGCCCGGCTCAGCTACCAGGAAATGCCTGACCACGCCCAGTACGGCCCGAGTGTCGACCCGAAAGAATTTTATCGCCGCTACCGCCGCCAATGAGCGAACAGCATCAGAGCGCCATTGACCGGGGAGCAGCATCCCGGGGCGGGATGCTAGTTTTAACCGCTATTTCAATGTCAAGAGGAAGCAATGAATGCAAAATTTTCAGATGACTTTTGTTTTACTGTCCGCAAGTCCTGCTTTACTTTGATTGAGCTGCTGGTAGTCATCGCCATTATTGCCGTCTTGGCTTCAATGCTGCTGCCGGCTTTGAACAAAGCCCGGAGTGCGGCCCAATGCACAAAGTGCCTGAGCAATATGAAGACCCTTGCGTCCGGGCAGCAGCTCTATGCAGAAGACAATGAGAGCTGGGCCTCGCATGGCATCAGCTGTGCCAACTATATCTTCAATCATATCGCTGGCGGCGGCATTGCGGCTTATATTGGCGCTCAAAGTTACGTCTACAGTCTTTACGTTACGCCAGTTGCCAAATGCCCCGCCGGACTGCGCTGGGATTATCCAGAAGGCACTCCCAAAAAAAACCCCAACTTCAGCTACGCCTATTCCACTGCGGTATGCGGCGGTGGCTATCCAGTTGCTTATGAGGGCGGCCAAGGTATTTACCGCCAGGATGGGATGCGCTGGTCAACCGGCGGAGAGACGGTAGCGCCACGTACGGAACGTCTGGACCTGGTACACAACCCCAGCGGGCGTTTTTTTATGGGCGATCTCGGATATGACGGTGTCTACAAGCTGACCTACGGTGGCTATGGCACGGGAGCCTACCGCCGCTCCTATGTTGCATTCAAGCATGACTTGAAAACCAATGTCGCCTTTGTGGACGGACATGCCGCCCGGCTCAGCTATCAGGAAATGCCTGACCACGCCCAGTACGGCAAGAGTGTCGACCCGAAAGAATTTTATCGCCGCTACCGCTGAACCGAGCAGCATCAGAGCCGCCATTGACCGGGGAGCAGCATCCGGGGGGGCGGCATACAGGCTGTCAGGCTATGTGCGGTTGTCCGGTATGCGGGGCAACCGCGTAAGTATTTACCGCAGATGTTTCTCCGCGCATGAATATTTGGAGAGATAAGACAGTGTTCGACTGCAGCCATGAGGCGTTGAAAGACATCTTCAAGCGTGATGATGTGCGTGGGTTCTGGCCCGAAGTCCTGAATTGCGAGGTAGCATACTGGCTGGGGCAGGCGCTGGGAGAGATGTTCGCTGCCGCAGAAATCCGGGAGCCACGGGTGGCCATCGCCTATGATGCCCGTCTGGGGTCAGGTGAGCTCAGTTTGGCTCTGATGCGCGGCCTGGCCCAGAGCGGCACCCAGAGTGAGTTGCTTGGCCTGGCATCGTCAGAGCAGCTCTATTACGCCTGCGGACGGTATCCGGAAAAATATTGCGCCGGGATTATGGTCACTGCTTCACATAATCCCAAAGAATACAACGGCATGAAATTTGTTTGGGCGGGGGCGGCGCCTTTTTCGGAGAGCGATTTGCGGCAGCTGCAGACCCGTTTGCTGCAGAAGGCCCATTATCCGCAGGCGCAGCCCCTGGGCGAGGAGTTTGCCCGGCATCTGCTGTCACTGGCCGGCGCTGACCAGATGAGCCAATCTTCTGCTCCAACCCAGCTGCGGGCGCTGGTTCTCGCAGGTTCAGGTGTGGGAGGATTGGCTTTCGCACCTTTGGCGGAGCAGCTGCGCCAAATCGGCATTGACTGCCTGCTGCGGGAAGAAACTCCGGACGGGAATTTCCCTTTAGGGGTGCCCGATCCTCTGTCGCGGGAATATATGCAGCGCCTGAGCCAGTACGTCCTGGCCGCCGAGGCAGATATAGGCATCGCTTTCGATGGCGATGCCGACCGGGCCGGATTCGTAGACGCAAAAGGGCAGGAAATTTTGCCGGCGCAGGTTTTTGCCCTGGTGGCCTTGCGGAAACTCTCTTCCACGTCGATCCGGCACCCGGTCTTAATGCGCAACTTATGCTGCAGCCAGCTATTGCGGGACTTGTTCGCCGGCCCGCAAAGCCAGGTCGAATTGATTGATACACCGGTCGGGCACGGGCAGATCAAACGCCTGATGCGGCACCCGGCTTTTGCCGGACGGGTGCTGTTTGCGGCCGAGCATTCCGGACATTACTTCTATCCCGAATTCTACTCTGTGGACAGCGGCATGCTGACCAGCATCCATCTGCTGGCCGAAGCCCGTTGGCTGAAAGCCGCTGGCAGCAGTCTCGCCCAACGACTCCAGGATTGGCGCCAGCGCTATGCCTGGAGCGGCGAACGCAATTTCCGGCTGGCGCAGCCGGCAGACCTTTTTCCCGCCCTGGAAGCGGTCGCACAAGCCGCCAAGGAGCTGATTCCCGGAGCTCTCCGCCAGGAAGTCCGTATCGATCCGAACCTTGGTCTGCCCCGCATCTTCCCTGCCGGCCCCGGAACATATCAGCCGGGAGAGATGACTTGTCCGGATTTGAAAATCCTGAGTCCGCCGAATGCGGCCGGTGGCTGCTGGCTGGTGCTGCGCCCCTCCGGCAATGAAGGAAAGTTGCGGCTTAATATTGAGAGCTGGGGGCAGTTGCACAACCATTGGACAGAGCTGTACGAGAAAATCAGCTCGCTGCTGTCAGCGTCAGGAGCTCAGGCCTTGCCCTGATAACCAGGGAATTGTATAGGACGTATAGGACGCATGGGACGTATGGGACGTATGGAGGAGACAATGGGACAAGGGGATGGGCGATAGGGCGGCGTGCGGGGACCGGGGAGTTGCATAGGACAATGGAATATGTGGTTTTAGCTTATCGGTCCCATTGTCCTATTATTCATACGTCCCCTGCGTCCCCTGTATTGCCACTTAAACCTGCTCTTTTTACACTTGTATCAGCGGGAAAAGTCCTTATATTAATTGCCGCGATTAAGGAGCCGATGTGTGTCTGACACCAAGACGATATTGCTGCATGTATGTTGTGCACCCTGTGCGGGCGGTTGCGTGGAGACGCTGCTGGAACGCCAGTACCGGGTGATTCTTTTTTTTGCCAACAGCAACCTTGATACGCAGGAGGAATTCCAGCGGCGTCTGGAAGCAGTGCGCATTCTGGCTCAGGCCTGCCAGCTGGAACTGCATGTTGCGCCCTACCAGCACCAGGACTGGCTGTGCCATGTCGCCGGCCTGGAGCAGGAACCTGAGCGCGGTGCCCGCTGCCCACGCTGCTTTTCTTTCTCGCTGACCCTGGCCGCGCAAAAGTGCCGGGAGCTTTCCTGTGATGCATTCACTACCAGTCTGACGGTCAGCCCGCATAAGGACTCGCGCCTGCTGCTGCAGCTCGGGGCTGAGTTCGAGAATTTCGCACCTTTTGATTTCAAAAAACAGGATGGTTTTCTGCGCAGCCGGAATCTGGCCCGGAAGTACAATTTCTACCTGCAGAATTACTGTGGCTGTGAATTCAGCCGCAAGGCTGTCTCAGTGCCGACATGAATAAATCTGACCTATGCGCTCTGTTGTCTCAGCTGGAGCTTCATCCCAGCCGCAAACTGGGCCAGAATTTCCTCCTCGATACGAATCTGCTGGAGGCGATGCTCCGGGATGCTGTCCCCCGGGCAGGAGAAGAGATTCTGGAAATAGGTCCCGGTACCGGCATTCTGACCGAGCGCCTGCTGGCTGCGGGGGCGCAGGTCACGGCCATAGAACTCGATCATCGGCTGGCTGAATACTTGCAGGAAAAATACCGCCATTGCAGCAATTTCCGTCTCCTGCAGGGCGATGCCTGCAAAATGGATTACGATGCTCTCTTTGCTTCCCGCCCGTACCGCTGCCTGGCGAATCTGCCCTACTCCTGCGGGTCAGTTTTTCTTGCGGAAATAAGCACTGCTGCCAATCCTCCCCGGGAGATGTACGTTTTACTGCAGAAAGAGATGGGGGAGCGTCTGACGGCCACAGCCGGCAGCAAGGACTACGGTTTGCTCACGGTCCGGTTGGCCTGGCGCTACCGGATCAAGATTTTGCGGACCATTGCTCCAGAGGTGTTTTTCCCGCCTCCGGACGTATGGTCTGCCTATCTGCAGTTCCAGTTGCGGGAACCGCAGCCGGAGAGCGAATTATGTGTCCTGGCCTCGCGGCTGGCGGTCTGTGCGTTTTCGCAGCGGCGCAAGAAAGCCTTGAAGCTTCTGCAGAGTCTGTATGATCCGGCGCAGCTCTCCGCTGCTTATGCCGCTCTTGGTCTGTCGCCGGAGGCGCGGGCCGAGGAATGGTCACCCGAGGTTTTCCTCAGCCTGGCCGGAATTCTGTCTGCTCTTTCAGCACCAACAATCAGGAAAGACGATGTTTGAGACTGTAACTTATGCTTTTTTGCAGAGCGATTTGATGGGTAAGCTGATCGTGATCGGACTGCTCATCACCAGCGTCTATGTCTGGTGCCTGATGATCTGCAAGGCGTTCGATATGTACGAAATAAATAAATCCTGCCGGCAGTTTCGCAAGGCTTTCGACAAGGGCCGTACCTCACCCCTGGCAATCTCGCAGGACGTGGAGAATTACTCCGGACCGCTGCCTGAGCTGTGCCGAGTGGCTCTGGCCGAACTGCAGATGATCCTGCATCTCTCTCCCGCAGACCAGCTTATTCTGACCCGGCACCGGATTCTGACCCGCAAGCTGACAGACGATGAGATTGAGAAGATTCGCAGCAGCATGAATCGCGCCGTGTCGGTGCAAATCCAGTATCTGGAGGATAAACTCACCGTTCTGGGCAGCATCGTGGCCCTCAGTCCCATGGCTGGATTATTCGGCACGGTCTGGGGCGTGATGGCGACCTTCATCGGCATCGCCAAAGCCGGCCGGCCCGAGCTGATGGCCATCGCCCCTGGCATCAGCGGCGCTTTGCTCACAACCGTGGCCGGATTGCTGGTGGCCATGCCATCGCTGATCGGCAACAATCTGATTATTGCCCAGATGCAGGACATCATCAGCAACATGGATACTTTCGTGGAGGAATTCATCTCCAGTCTGCGGCTGGAGGAAACGAAGATTCCTGAGCTGCAGTCAGCCACGACCGCACCTGCCGGCAGCAGTAGCAGTCAAGGGGAAAACTGATGCCAAACAGCCGGCGACAACGCTTTAAATCCATCTCGACCATCGACCTGACACCGTTGATGGACCTGACTTTCATGCTCCTGATTGTCTTTGTCATCACGGTGCCGGTCGTCGAATATGTCACCGATGTCACTCCTCCGGAAATGAACAGCAGTCAGACTGCAGAGGAGGTCGAAGAGCCAGTCGT
>JAAZIZ010000196.1 GCA_012800565.1 Lentisphaerota bacterium | reverse complement strand
TGTCCGACCCGTCCGACCCGTCCGACTTGTCCGACTTGTCCGACTTGTCCGACTTGTCCGACTTGTCCGACCTGTCCGAAGCACTGTTCTTCTGGCTTTCTCCGCCGGCATAAATCCTGAACCGGATACAGCAGATGTCATCTCCTGTAATGCATATCAACGGTATTGCCTGGGTTCTCGGCAGCGGAACCGGCTGCTCCCGGCAGCTGCCCCCCGCACTGCTGGATTTTTCCGCTGCAGAAGAAAGCGCACTGGAGAATTTTTCCTGCAAACCTTACCTGCAGAGCAGCAAAGGCTACCTGGATGCCGCCGCTCATTATCTGCTGGCGGCCTGCAGTCTGCTGCGTTCTGAGGGCGAAAAACAGGGGCAGCCTCTGCCGGCCGGCGCGCGGACCGGGATGGTCTGCCTGACGCATTTCGGCGCTCCTCGCTCCGGATTCACTTTCTTCCGGCAAATGACCGAAAAAGGACCGCGCTTCGCCAGTCCGCTGGTCTTCCCGCAGGCGTACAGCAACACCGCCCCCAATCTGGCCGCCATGGAATTTTCCTGGAGCGGCCCGCATTGTGTCTACGCTGGCCCGCAGGACTGCCGTTTGCCCTGGCAATTCGCGGCGGACCGCTTGGCAGACGGCAGCGCCGACTGCATAGTGCTTACCGCCTATGAAGCGGCCAGCGCCGAACTGCTGCCGCCGGACTACCCGGTCCGTAACGGCGCAATTGCGCTGCGACTGGAAAAAACTGCCTCGCCCGGGTCTTTGGCGGTGCCGCCGGAGCTGCTTTCCGGGACTGCGCCGGAAGCGCTTCCTCCCCCGCATGGCAGCGTCCAGGCGGAGCTGCTGTTCCTGAGCCGTATTTTTCCTGCTGTCTCAGATTAATCCGTAACCCCCATAACCGAGCAAAATTTTTATGTCTTCGCTTTTTGTTCCAGAAGGATACCGGCCATTGCTGGATGAGCTGCGCACTGAGGCTGCAATTGGCAAAATCAAGCACCATTTCCAGCAAAACCTGGCCTTTGAACTGAATCTCAACCGGGTCACCGCACCTTTATTTGTCCTTTCTGGCACCGGCGTCAATGATGACTTGAACGGCATTGAGAAGCCGGTCTCTTTCGCCATCCGTGACATTGATGGCAGCCACGCCGAAGTGGTGCATTCGCTGGCCAAGTGGAAGCGCCAGAAACTCGCCAATCTGCGGTCCAAGCCGGGGGAAGGCATCTATACTGACATGAATGCGATCCGTCCGGATGAAGAATGCCTGGACAATATCCATTCGATTTATGTTGACCAATGGGACTGGGAGAAAGTGATTCTGCCCTCGGAACGGTCTCTTGACTACCTGCGGGAGACGGTGCGGAGAATCTATTACGCCATCCGGCGCACCGAGCGCTACATCAGTCAGGATTATCCGGAAATCATCCCTTTCCTGCCGGAAGAGATCACCTTTATCCATGCCGAAGACCTGTATCGGCAGTACCCGACCCTGAGCAGCAAGGAACGGGAGAATGCCGCCGCGGCTGAATTCGGCGCGGTCTTCATTATCGGCATTGGCGGCGTGCTGCCCGGTACCACGGAGCCGCATGACGGACGGGCCCCGGACTACGACGACTGGTCCACCATCACCAAGCCGGGCTACCAAGGCCTGAATGGAGATATCCTGGTTTACAATCCGGTGCTGAAACGCTCTTATGAGCTCTCTTCCATGGGCATCCGGGTCGACCAGGAGACGCTGATGCGGCAGTTGACTCTGCGGCATGAATTACACCGTTTGTCGCTGCCCTGGCATCAGTCCCTGATGGCCGGGAAACTGCCCTTGAGCATCGGCGGCGGTATCGGTCAATCGCGGCTCTGCATGCTGTTTCTCCAGAAAGCGCATATCGGTGAAATCCAGGCCAGCATCTGGCCGCCGGAGATGGCCGAACGCTGCCTCCAGCACAATATTCCGCTGTTATAACCGCGGCTGGCAGCCCCGCCTCAGAATATTTTATTTTCCCGGCACTGGGCGGGAATGGTCCACTTCCTGGCGCAGAGCCGAGCCGGCTGACAGGAGCTTCCCGGCGATGATATCCTCTTCCCGGAAACGGGCCAGAAGGATCTCTCCGCCTCTATAGCGCTCATGGTCGTAGATGACATAAATCTGCCCGTCGGCAGTAAAGACTGCATCGGGATATGACACTGCGCTGCGTTCATCCAGCAACAGGCTCCAGGGCCAGCTTGAGCCCTCGTCTTCAGAGAGATAAGCAGTCAGGCGCTCGCGCTGGCGGTTGCTGGCGTGCAAGTCGTGATATATCAGCAGCAGCCGCCCGGAAGGCAGGCGCTGACAGAAGAATCTGCTGCTGGGGCCAGTTATAGCCGTCGCCAAGGCCGGCGCGGTCCAAGTGCGTCCCTGATCATTTGAGAATGCTTCGGCCACTCCCTGCTGTATCCGCAGCAGCGCCTGCAGGGTGCCGTCCTGACGCTCCAGGAACAGATGTTCGTCAAAGCTTGCGCCGCCCTTGACTTGGCCCATCTCAATGCGTCCGCGAATGCTGAAACTGCGGCCCTGGTCTTCAGACACCACCATGCCGGCTCCAGGCTGGATAGCCAAAGAGGGGTGGCGGCGGTATTGCTGGCCAGTCCATAATGACACCGGCAGACACCAGGTGCCATCGCGCAGCACCAGGGGTTTATTCATCATAATGCCGTGAGCGATTCTCTCCGGCCAGGAAAATTGGAATTCTGCCGGTGCGGCTTCCGGGTTCTCCAGGATTGAATGCCAGACTCCGCCCAGGCCGTCATAGATTCTGCAGCTGCCCTCGGCTTCAGGATCGGCGCAGCACTGGCTCCAGAACCAGTGCATTTTTCCGGCCGGGTCCAGCCAGAGAGTGGAGTCAAAGGCGCGGACCAAGGGGTGGGGCGGGTCCACCACTGCGACCGGCCCGCTCCAGCTTTGCCCCTCGTCATCGCTGATTTGCAGCAAGGTGTAATTATCCTCACCTTCGCCGCTGCCGCCGGCATACCAGACTGCGAACAGCCGTCCTCCGGGACTGCGCCCGATGCTGGGGATGCCTTGGAAAGTCCGCTGAGCCCGGCTGTGTTTTACGGTCGGTCTGCTTACCGGCACCGGGTCCAGGCTCTGGTAGGTGAAACGCATTTTCGTTCTCAGAATACTCGTCGTCAGCAGTGCTTGGGTTCAGCTTTGCCTTTGACTACGATGACCGGGCATTCCGCCAAGTCCATAATCAGCTGCCGTTCCACCGAGGTGGCGTCCTTTTGCTTGATCCCGTGCTTCCAACCCCCAACAATGATAACATCGGCCTGATATTCGGCCGCGAGCTGCAGGATCACCTGATGAAAGCGGCCGGAACTCATGTGGGTCTTGATGGTTATCCCAGCCTCCTGGCATTCTTCCTCCACGCCGGCCAGATAACAGCGGCCTTTGCGCTCCAGCTCCTGCTCCAAATCCTCCCGTTCATCCTGGACAAAGACATGCAGCTGGAGCAGATAATCCAGGGTGGCGGTGTCAACCACATAAGCGGCCAGCAGCTCGCAGCCGATCTGCCGAGCCAGCTTGATGGCGAACGCGGCGGCCTGCACAGAAGGCTGTGAGCCTTCCACCACCAGCAGAGCCTTGCGGATGAAGACAAAGTCCGCGGAGTCTTTACTCCCGGCCGGAGGTTCTTCGGGTGGGTTTCGTTTTTTGGAAAAAAACATCGTGCCGTTCCCATGTTTGATTAAACTTTTTTCTCTTTGTCCTGGTTGTCCTGGGAGAGGTTCTTCTTGACCATTTTCAGGGTAAAGAACGAATCCAGCTCCTTGCTCTCCAGAACCTCGGCGATATAACGCAACGTGTCCTTGAAATTAGGAATGAAGATATGCTCCAGGGCATTGACCCGCCGCTGGGCTTTCTTCAATTCCCGGGCCAGAAGAATGATGGTATTCTCCAACTCCGCGACCTGAGCGATGATCTCCAGGAGTTCCAGGAAATCCATCATCGTCTGGTCGATCAGCGAATCGGTGCCGACAAAACCGTACTGGGAATGAAACTGGCCGTGCATGACGCTGATCACCGGGGTGCGCACCCCGGCCGTCAGGCGCTGATCCGTGCTGATGATATGCTCATAGCGGATGCCGCTGGCGATATTGCGGGCATGGTTGTAGCCATTCTGGGCTATGGCTTTACGCAAAGTGGCATAAGCGGTGTTGCGGCGGTTGTGCAAGTCAGCCTGGATGGTTTTGATGCGGTTCAGCAGGCGCATCAGCTCCATGACCAGAATCTCCCGCTTCTGCTCCAGCAGATTGAAGCCTTCGGAGGCCATCTCCAGGTCCCGCTTGAGATTAAGCTGGTTGCTTTTGGTAGGTGCTATGTTCAGACGACTCATAAGCCTGTTCTCAAAATGTCTGCTGCCGGGGTTCCGGTGCTGCCCGGGCGGCTATGACAGAGTCGGAGCCATGGGCTCTTTCTCGTCAAAGTACTGCTTGAGGTCCTCTTCTGAGACGCGCAGAAGCTCCGAACGCGGCAGGATGCGCAGGACTTCCCAGCCTAAATCCAGACTCTGGCTGATGCTCCGGTTCTCAAATTCATCCTGGGCGACCAGACGGTGTTCGAACTCTTCCCCGAATTTGAGGTACAGCTTGTCCACCGGGCTGAGCTCCTCCTCGCCAATTACCGAGGCCAGGGAGCGGATATCCTTGACCTTGGAGTAGGCCGCGAACAGCTGCGAGGCCAAACGGGGATGATCGGCCCGGGTGCGCCCCTCGCCAATGCCGTCTTTCATCAGACGGGACAGCGAGGGCAAGCCGGCCACCGGTGGATAGATGCCACGCTGGAACATCTCGCGGTCCAGCACAATCTGGCCCTCAGTGATATAACCGGTCAAATCGGGAATCGGATGCGAGATGTCATCGCTGGGCATGGTCAGAATCGGCATCTGGGTGATGCTGCCTGCGCCGTTGCGCAAACGCCCGGCCCGTTCGTACATTGAGGCCAAGTCACTGTAAAGATAGCCGGGATAGCCTTTACGGCTGGGAATCTCACCTCTGGCGGTGGCAATTTCCCGCAAGGCCTCACAGTAATTGGCCATATCGGTGATGATGACCAGCACATGCATATCGGCCTCATAGGCGAGATATTCGGCCAGAGTCAAGGCGCTGCGCGGAGTGACCAGGCGCTCGGCCGAGGGATCATCAGCCAGACTCAGGAACATTGCTACATTGTTCAGAACTCCGCTCTGCTCAAAGGAATCAATGAAAAATCTGGCTACGTCATACTTGACCCCCATGGCCGCAAAAACTATCGCGAATTCAACGTCTTCATTGAGCAGTTTCGCCTGCCGTGCAATCTGTGCCGCTATGCGGTTATGGGGCAGGCCGTTGCCGGAAAAAATGGGCAGCTTCTGTCCCCGTACCAGGGTATTCATCAGGTCAATTGAGGAAATGCCGGTCTGAATGAAATCCCGGGGGTACTCGCGGGCGTAAGGGTTCACCGGCGCACCGTTGACATCGCGGCGCTGCTTGCTCAAAGGAGGTGGCAGGCCATCTTTGGGCCGGCCCAGGCCGTCGAAGACCCGGCCCAGCATCTCTTTCCCTACCGGTATACCCAGCGAGGTCCCCAGGAAGCGGGTTTGAGTGCCGGCCTTGGACAGCGCATCCGTGCCGCCAAAGACCTGCACTACCGCAGTGTCAGCAGTCACATCCAGGACTTGTCCCAGACGCTCCTCACCTTGCGGCGTGCGAACTTCTACCAGTTCATCGAAACTCACTCCCCGGATGCCGTCAACGAACAGCAGCGGGCCATCGATATTGCGGACGCCTTGATAACGCAATCCCGGCATCTTCATTATTTGTGCCTCCTCTCCAATGCGTCCAAAGCGGCATTGAGCTGCTGTTCCAGACGGACCATGGCGGCAGTGTCGTCATTGCCGACTTCACTCTTCATGCGGTTCAGGCGTTCCAGCCCCGGCAAGGAGTAGATATCAGCCAGGGTGCCGCCCAGCTTGATGATATTGCGGGCGCGGGTTATGAACTGCACCAGCAGGCTGAGCATCCAGAGCTGCTTCTGCGGGGAACAGTACATGTCTATCTCATCAAAGGAATTCTGCTGCAGGAATGCATTTTTGATGATTTCTGCCACCATCAGCACCAGCCGCTGATGCTCGGGCAAGGCATCCGGCCCGACCAGCTTGGCAATGCGCTGCAGATTCACTTCCTCCTGCAGGATATCCATCAGGATATCGCGATTTTTCTGCCAGTCCCGGTCGCGGCGCAGCCACCACTGCGCAGTCTCCGGCAAATACTCGCTGTAGCTGGAACGCCAGCTGATGGCGGGATAATGGCGGGCATTGGCCAGGTCCCGGTCCAGAGCCCAGAAACAGCGGATGAAACGGCTGGTATGCTGAGTTACCGGTTCGGAGAAATCTCCTCCCGGCGGCGAGACTGCTCCGATGACCGTCACGGTGCCTTCCTGGCCGGACAAGGTGCTGACCCTG
>JAAZIZ010000195.1 GCA_012800565.1 Lentisphaerota bacterium | reverse complement strand
TTCTTTCCAGGCGTTTAAGTTCGGCACGCACCGCCTCACAGACGGCTACGGTATTGGCACCGGTGCGCTTCTGCACGATCATCATCATGCCGTCGCGTCCCATGGTCTCAACGAATTGGGTAACCTCCTTGAAGTAGTCCCGGATTTCGGCAACATCTTTCAAGCGGACAATGGCGCCATCTTTCTGCAGCAGGGGAATCTCCCGGATTTGCTCCGGATCGACATATTCTCCCAGCACCCGGATAGTGTATTCGATGATGCCGATCTTCAGGTTGCCGGCCGGCAGAGTCTTGTTCTCATTGGCAATCGCACTCTCAATATCGCTCAAGGTCAGGCCATACCCGGCCAGGCGCTCGCGCGACAGCGTGACATTGATCTGGCGCTTCAGGCCGCCGAATGCGTCAACCGAACCTACGCCCTCCAGGCGCTGCAGAGGCTGAAAGACTTCGTCATCAATTATCTCATAGAGTTTTTCGATGCTCTCCCGTGCCGTCACGCCAATCAGCATAATCGGCATATCGGCAGTATCGAACTTGTAGATCACCGGAGTATCTACGTCGTCAGGCAGACTGTTTTTGGCAGTATCAACCTTGGAACGGATATCGTTGCAGGCTTCGTCAATATTGGTTCCCCAGGCAAACTGGCAGGAGATGACCGAACGGCCCTCGGAGGTAGTGGAACGGATTTCGTCCAGGTTAGAAACTGAGCCCAGGCGTTTCTCCAACACCCGGGTGACCTTGTTTTCCACGTCCTCGCAGGACGCACCCTCCCAGGATGTCATCACCGTGACCCGGGTGGGCTCAATCTCGGGTGCCAAGTCGATGCCAAGCTTGGTGAAACAGATTATGCCCAAGGTCAGAACCGACAGAAAAAGCATCGCCGTGGCGACAGGACGGTTAACACCAAATTCCGGTAATTTCATAATTTATGCAGTGTGTTAGGGCTAATAATATTTCCGCCAGGAGAGCGGGAATTGGTTGCAGGGAAGAGGCCCATCAATTGCTTTCCCGCATCTCCATTCGATTCCCCGCCAGGACTTTGATTGCTGCTCCATCAGTCAGGCGATGCTGACCGACGATCACAATCTGGTCACCTTCCTGCAGACCCTCCAGAACCTCGACCCGGTCGCCGAAGCGTGTCCCCAGTTTCACGTCCACGGCCTGCACAGTATTGTCATTCTTGACCAGATAGACGATCTGCCGCTCAAGATTGCGGATCGGCAAGGCGCTGTCGATGGCAATGACGTCCTCACGAGTCTCGATCAGAATTTCCGCAGTCACATACATGCCGGGCTTCAATTTGTAGTTCCCGTAGGCATCCCGGCGGTTCGGGATGCGCAATTCCACCTGGGCGGTGCGGGTATCCAGCGACACCGCCGGATAAATCTTATCAACTTGGCATTCAGTCACTTCTCCTGGCAGTGAGATTGTGCGCAACCGTGCCCGTGTTTGGCCCGGTTGCAGGCGTGAAAGATGATTCACCGGCACCGATAACAGCACTTTCACTTCCTCTATCGACAAGATAGTCACAATCGGAGTGGTCGGAGATACCATCGCCCCGGGATCAATGTGTTTCGCGCTGATCACACCATCCATCGGAGCATATAACTTGGTCTCGGAAAAATTCACCTCCGCCAGCTGCAAGGCCGCCTCTGCCTGCAGCACCGAGGCTTTGCTGCGCTCGACATTGGCCAGCGTCTGCTGGATGGCAGCCTCAGCTGCCCGGACCTGTGCTGCAACCGCCTGTTCGCTGGCCCGGGCCCGGTTCAGCTCCGCCTCAGCTTGAGCAAAAGCGGTCTGAGCCTGGTCATAGACCTGCTGAGTAGCAGCTTGCTTTTCGAACAAGGTTTTCTGGCGCAGCAGTTCGCGTTCCTTGTCAGCATAGGCCACTTGAGCCGACGCGGTGCTCGCCTGGGCGCTGCTCAGACTGGCGCTTTGCTGTTCTGCTGCCGCCCGGGCATTAAGCAGGCAGGCTTCCTGGCTGGCAATATCGGCTTTGGCAATTGCCAGCGCAGCTTTGGCGTTGGCCAAGGCCGCCAGCAATTCCCGATCGTCAATCTGGGCTATTTGCTGGCCTTTGCTGACCATCATGCCCTCTTCCACCAGTGTCTGACCGTCCAAAGACAGACTCTGCAATCGTCCGGAAATTTTCGGCTGAATGGAGACCGTCTGCATGGCCTGGACATCGCCATTGAAGGTCAGGACTTCATCAATGCGGTCCCGTCCCACCTTACCGGTCTGCACTGTCACCGCCAAGTCCCGCGTACCAGCCTTCTGTTTCTGTCTTTCCTTATGCCTCTCCTGCACTGTGAGCATTCCCCAGACGCTGCCGCCCAAGATGCCCAGGACTACCAGGATGGTCAATACAACTCTGATTTTGTTCTTCATAAAACCATGCATCCCTTATATTGGTAAAAACTTGAGCAATAAACATCTCTGCAGCTGCAGTCAGCCGCACGCCTATCTCAATCTGCCCCTTCCAGGAAATCCTGCTCGGTGATTTTTCCCGAACTGGCCAGCAGTTCCTCAAGGTTATAGAAAACCTGGATGTAGGCTTTGGAACGGGCGGAAGCGCTGATGGTGACATCGCTTTGGACCTCATTCAGGCGGGTGATGGTAGCTGTTCCGCCCAGATATTCATGATGCACCAAATCACGGATTTTCTTGGCCGTGGCCAGGATATTCTCCTGCAGGGCCAGCTGTCGCTGGCTGGACTCCAAAGCCAGATAATTCTGCCGGATTTGCGCCTCCAGGCGCAACAGCAGTTCGTCGCGGACTTTCATAAATGCCTCACGTTCTGCCTGAGCCCGGGCCAATAAGGCAGACGTCCGAAAACCATTGAAGATATTCCAGGTAGCTGCCAGGCCAAAGTACACCTCGCGGTCATAATTCTGGTTGAAATGCAGGGAATCCTGCCGGGTGAAACCGTAATCGGCAAAGAAATCCACCCGCGGGTACCAGCTGCTGCGTGCCGCCGCAATGGCAGCATCAGCCATCGCGATATTATATTCCGCGATCTGCAGATCAGGGCGGTGCTGACGAGCGAATGCCAGCAGCTCAGACTGCTCCAGCGCCAAATTCTGCGGTGCCTGCGGAGGCTGCAGTTCAACATCCTCCCAAAGTGCATCGCGGCTGACCGCCAGCAATGCTCCCAAAGCAATGATGGCTACTTTCCATTGCTGCTCGGCAGCAATGAAATCCACCTCCGCATTGCCGACCTGCAGTTCGAAATTCAGCACCTCGCTCAAGGTCGCCACCCCTCCATCCTTACGCTTGCGGGCATCATCCAGGAGGATGCGGTTGAAAGCGGCATCTTCCTTGGCAATGGCCATGCCGTCCTGAGCCCGCAAAGCACTCAGGAATGCCGCTGAGGTGGCCTGCAGCAGCAGACGCTGTGCTTCTCGTTCCGCTGCACCTGCGGACTCCAGGCCGAATTCAGCAATCAGGCGCTCAAATTTGCGCTGAAAACCGTCAAACACAGTCCAGGACAGTTCCAGCCCCAGAGAGTACTCGGTATTGTTGTCATAATCCCGGGCTGGCCGGGTGGCCCGGGAGCGATTGCGTTGCACCGAGCCGCCTAGGTCCAGACTGGGCCAGTAGGCGGATTTCGCCCGGGCGACCTCTGCAGCCGCACTGTCGATCCGGGCCTTGACCTCGTACATATTGGGATTGTTCTGCAGGGCCATCTTCTTCACCCCGGGCAGAGTCCAGATAGATTTTTCCGCCGCCGGCAGCGGCAGAGACATACACAACGCGGCGGCAGTCAGGATGGATTTGACAAGCATCCCGGCAGAATGCCGGCGCTTAAAATGATAGTTGGTGGAATAATCGGCCATCAGATATTTCCCTTCGTTGACAGCAGCGCTGATTTTTTCCGCATATCCTCAACCGTGCGTTTGACTATGGAGAAGATATACTCGGTCAATGATTCTTTATCAGTGGTTTTCAAGGCAAAACGACCCTGCCCGCGGAGGAGTTTTTCCTCGCAGTGGGTATGGATGGGCAAAAACATACAGATACTGTAGTAGGTGTAACGCAGCAGATTGATGTTCTCCTGACTGGCGGCATCCTGCAGCAGGGAGCTCAGCAAGCGGACCAGATTCTCTTCATACTCACGACGCTGCGCAGACTGCTCAGCCGGAGAACTGCACTCCAGATGCACCGGAGAGCCATCCAGAAGCTCACGCAGCAAAATCCAGTTGACCTGCGACTGCACACTGTCATAAGTGCTGTCCAAAAGAATGCCGATATGCAGACGAAGCGCAGCCCAGGGCGAAGAACTGGACAAGTCCCAGCAGCGCCGCACCAAATCCTGACGACGACTGCGGGCATAAGCCTTGACCGCAAGGTAAAAATGAGCCTTGCCACCAAAGTGATAATTCACCGCCGCGATATTGCTCTTCGCCAAGGCACATATCTCACGCACTGTCGTGCTACTATAGCCCTGCGTGGCAAACAGCTGCAAGCCAGACAGCAATAAACGCTCGCGAATCGCGCTCCTGCCCCGACAGTCAGTATGATCATTTTCAGATTGCATATTTACAAAACGCTGTTTTCAAACAAATATTTGAATAAGCTTGAATATTGGCTGAAAAACCGTGTATTTTTATCGGCTGTGGTTTTAGCGCTCCGGATTATATCTTGCCGGACGCTTTTCACTCCGATTCGACGCTGATTTTCTGTTCCTCGGCGTTGGCCTGTAATTCCGGGGCATAAAATCCGGTCAGCTTGGTCGGCAAGGCTGAGAATTCGCCGCTGGCTTCGACGCGCAGGCGATAGCTGAGGGTATGCTTTCCCCGAGGCAGCAGCGGTATGAACATCGCCACCCGGTCATCTCGGAATTCCTGGTATGCGTTCAGGCTGTTGTCGCCATATCCGCTGCGCAGCTCCAATGCTTCACAGCATGCGGCCTTATGGTCTTCCAGCAGCATGTATTCGTAGTCGTTTTTGCTTTCCAGGAGCATCTCGATCTCAAGCAGCTCACCGGACTGCACCACTGCCCGGGGCGGCAGCAGCTCCCGCCGGTAGCGTTCGCGGCGGACACTCTGAGCCCGGCCGCCGGCCGCAGCGGTGCTGCTCTGCTCATCTTCGCGAATCAGCCGGTAAGTTCCGCGCTGGACTTTCACCTCAAGCCCGGCTGCAGGGATGAAATCCTGCTGACTGAAATACTGCAGATAGGCATTGAAATACAGCGGTCCAGAGCCGTTTTTGCGGATTTTCAGCACCTGCTCACCTGGCGGCAAATCTTCTGCCGGCACCAGGAAGCGGTTCCTGGCGGTGAAGATATTCTGGGGCGAATAGCGTTCCTGGGCCAAAGTCCGGCCGTTGAGGAGCAACTCGACCTCAAGCTCGCTGCGTCCCTCGCCGCTGGCTTCCAGAAACACACTGAATGCCTCCAGCACTGCGGCGGTGCTCCGGGTAGAGCGCCAGTATTTACCGTGTTTGCGGTTATGCAGCAGATATTTCACCAGGCCACGGCTCAATTCACCCTGCCCTTCGCCTGTGCGGCACAGCAGTTTCAGGAAAGCAGCCTGGGTCTCAATCTCATCGCCATGCCAGCACCACCAGAAATTCCCCGGGCCGAGATTGAGCCAGGCGGTCTGGTTCTCGTCATCACTCTGCACGAACTGCCGCAGATTGCGCAGCAGCTCCTGGAGACGCTGTGTTTGTGGTGCACTGCTCTCTTGTGTTCCAGGCAGTTGCAGGCGCTCCCACTCTGCCAGTGCGAACAAGGCTTTGCTGTAAGGGCTCAGATGCTTTTTATCGCGGAACAGCAGCGCCGCCATGTGCTCCTGGTAGTACTGCTCTTCGCGGGCCACTGCGAGTACCTGAAAAACGAGTGCATCAAGATCATCAGCGTGCGGCTTGTGCCTGTACTGCTTCGGAGGCAGCTGCAGGCAGCGCAAGGTCTCCTGCTGATAAGCTTGCAGCCATTCCAGGCCGCGCTGCAATACTTGCGGGGGCACCGGCAGCTGACATTGCCGGCTCAGCAGCAGCCCGTGCACGACCAGAGCGGTAAAATACGGCGAGGAAGTCTCACCCCAGCCGCTGAACCAGCCCCAGCCGCCATC
>JAAZIZ010000194.1 GCA_012800565.1 Lentisphaerota bacterium | reverse complement strand
TGTTGGAATATGAGCGGCGTTGCCCGACGGCAGCTGAGCCGCCCAGGGTCAATTCTGCCCGCAATGCGTCTTCAGCGATGAGAACCTTGCGCTGAGCATCCGCAACTCGATCAGAAAGGGTCTGCAGATCAAGCCGTTCCCGAAACGCAATGGCTATAGCCTTGACTTCTTGAATTTCGTATTTGCCGGCGTTGCTGTCGTCCGGCTCAGACAAAATCACCTCTGCGTCTGCGGGCGGGATTTCACCGCTGTAATCGACTGGTGGTTTGCCGGTTGTCAGTCCCTGCAAATCCTGGGCCAGATTGGCCAGCTCCTGTTCCTGCAGTACAATCTGGGCATCGGTCGGCAGGCCGACCAGGATTTTGAAGCTATCCAGGCTGTTGGCATTGCTCTGACAGGCCGCGATCCAGGAGTCACGGGCGCGCAATTCATCCTGCACTGCTTGGTCGAACTGATATTCCGGCAATCGCCCGGCGTTGGCCATGCGGCGGGAACGGCGGGTTGAGGCAACCACCCGTTTATAATTCTCGGCCTGATTGCGTACTTTCTGGGCCGCCTGCAGAGTATTAAGATAGGACTGAACGATATTGTAGGCGAAATCTTTTTTATATTGTTCGAATTCCCGGACAGCATAGAGCAGATTGCGTTCCGCCTGCCGCAGCGGCTCCTGGACTATAAATTCTCCTGCGCCCCGCAGCAGAGGCACAGAAATGCTGGCATCGCCCAAAACTCCCCAGAAAGAGGCGTGGTCACCGGTCAGCATCTTGACCAGATTGACGGAAATGGCACTGGAGAATTCGAGGCCGTTCTTGAATTTTCTGGTTATTCCGGCTACTCCGGAGCTGTTGCTGCCGGTCAGGCGGGAATCCCCGTTGCCGCTGGTGCCCATGGATTCCTGCAGCATCCCGGAGAAAGTATTGCGAAAATCATCGGCTTCCAAATCCAGGGTCAGGGCAGCGGAGAAAAGGCGGTCTTTCTGGGCTTGGAATTCGCGGCTGTTAGCGGCTGCGACCTGCAATGCCTGGATGATGCTGAACTGCAGCGGCTCCTTGCTGTTCCACTCCGTGCCTGGAGCACTCTGCTCCGACAGCAGGTGTTTGCTGCCCTGCCAGCGTTGAGTGTCCGGCAAGTCCCGGATGCCCAGGGAGGCGGGAGCCAGATATTGCAGATTCTGGTCCAGCAGCAACCGCCGGCGCAGGGTTTCTGCCGGTGTCTCCACTCTGATCGGCTCAGTTTTGCCGGTGACAGACTGCTGACCAGCTTGCAGCAGCGATTGAGCTTTCTGGTCGGCCTGTTTACGCCAGTCACTGGTGGAACGGCAGGCCGTGAGCAGAAGCGGCATCGCAAACCATAATAAACGCATTCCGAGGCAAATTCTCTGTCGTGGCATTTTTTCTCTCGCGCCAAAAATTCGGGAAAGGAAATGTTCTGCAATATCAGCTGGGAATACCTATCCAAACGCAATTATGGCGGGAATTATTGTCAGCGACATAAAGGAAAGTCTATCGGAAGATAAGAAACTCAGGAGTCGTGCAAAAATCAAGGCAACAGTCCTGGAATTATTTTAAGCTGTTTTGCCTCTATTCTGTCAGTCTGTATTTTCTGCTGGCTTCCAGAGGCTGCCGCAGAATTGTCCCCGCTGGCCTTTCCGGCCAGTTGCTTCCATCCATGCGCTTAACTTTATATTTGCCATAGAGTTCCTGAATAAACTTGCGATATCGCTGTTGTTCCTCTTCCTGTTCCAGGCGGCGGCGGATTTTCGCGGCAATCTCCGGATTAAGTGTATCCGCTCCCCGAATGAAGTCTTTCAGCCTGACCAGATAGATACTGCCACCCAACTCCAGGTCAGTTTTACTGCATTCTCCAATTTTGAGCTTTTTCACCACCTCATACAGTTTTTCATTCAGGGAGGTCATCCAGCCCTGGTCTCCGCCCTGAGCGGCTTGTGCTCCCTCCGAGTACTGCTTGGCCAGGGCATTGAATGGCTCTCCGGCGGCCAGGCGTTGGCGGATTTCGGCACAAGTCTCGGGCAATTTGCCAGCGTAGCGGCCATCCTTTTTCAGTTGAATTACTTCCAGGCGGAATTGCATCTGCTGGCGGAATTCTTCAGCGTGTTCCTGGTAATATGCCTGAATTCTAGGTTCCGGGATGGAGATGCCGCTGTTCACCCGGTCATAGAGGAGCATTTCCACCGCCAGGTTCTTGCTGAGCTTGTCAGTGAACTCCTGCAGCGTCATATTTTCGCGATAAAGCAGGTCTTCGAATTTTGCTCTATCGCCTGCAGCCTGTTCCTGGATCACCAAATCCAGCCGTTCCTGCAGGAAAGTGACCGGTACCGTGGCTTTCAGAGCCTGGAATTCCAGGAAAATCAATTCGTGTTCAATAGCCCGGGTCAGGGTTTGGCGCCGGATTTCAATGATCCGTTCCTCATGCTGTTGCGGACTCAAATCGCGGGGAAGACGTGATTCCTCCAGTGCGGCTGCCTGCTTGATTTCATAAGCAGTAATGACCTTATCTCCGACTACGGCCAGCAACGAATCACCATAGGAAAAAAACTCCTGGGCCAGCAACTGACCGGCCAAGGCAAGGCCAAGGATACACAGCATACGAAAATACATGATTATTCCTTATTAGCAGATGACGAATTAGAAGCGAAAAAACTCCGTTGCGGTAAAAATATGGACTTTTCGGCGCGGTTCAGTTCTGCCCTTCCCCGAGATTGTACCGGCTGCGAATCTCTTGCGCCAAATCACGGGCTTCATTAGCACGGGGAAGGTTTGAATTGCTGAGGTCCTGGTACAGGCGGGCGGCTTTGCGCAAGGAGTCCAGATCGCCTTTTTGCCGCAGCAGCCCTCCTAGTTTGAACACGCTCAGGCAGTAATATCGCCACTCGCGATGGATATTGTTCTGCCGGTCACTGACATAGTTCAAGTAGATCTCCTCGAAGCATTTTTCCGCCTGCTCCTGGTTGCCCTTGTCAAGCAGACAGTTGCCCATCTGGAAGAGTGCGATTTCTTTTATTGCCGGAGCAGCGGAAGAATCGGGGCGCAGGATGCTCTGCAGGCAATCCAGCGCTTTCTCCAACGACGCAGGGTTGTCCACAGCCAATTGCCGGTACATCTCTGCCTGACGACCAAGAGCAGCATAACCTAAATTGCTGTCTTTGCCGGAATTGCGGGCCTGGGCGAAATACTTCAGTGCTTCCTCAAAATTCCGCTCCTGCGCCAGGACATCGCCCAAAAGCATCTCGACCTTGGTCTGCAACTGCCCGTTCAGCTTGAACGGCTCGCCTTTGAGCAGCTCAAGCAGGATATTGCGGGCGTTTTCCAATTGTCCCAGCAGGAATGAACAGCGGGCGGATTCATACATTCCCAACGGGACCAGGGGCGAATTGAATTGGGGACGACGCAACAGGCTGTAGAATTTCTGGGCCTGGATGATTTCCTCTCTGGCTACCGGTGCCGGTAATGGCTGCAGCAAGTATTCTCCTGAGCTTGAATCGCTGGCGCCTTCCAAGGCCAGCGAAAGGTAGTGGTCTCCCGCCGCCAGAAAGGCATACGCTGCGACCGGCAGCTGGCGGTATGATTTGCCGCCCGCTTTTTGGTCTGCATCGCCAGATAGAAACTCATCCACCAGAGCCAAAGCCTGAGCGGAGCGTCCGGAAGCGAAAAAAGCTTTTATTTGCAGGTATTTCCATAAAGGCGCATCCTCGGCATCGGGATATTTCTGCAAAGCGGTCTGCAAAACGCTTACCGCCTGTACCGGTGGCTGAGCAGTATTCTCGGCTGCGCGGTAACTTTCATAAAAAGCCTGTATGGCCACCTCCTGATGCGGACATTCCCGCCCAATGGCCAGCAGTTCGTCACTGACGCCTGCCAGAGCTTCCACTGATTTAGCCTGCAGGCGACGGGCGATGCCGTTTTTAAGCCTGGCTTCCCAAAGCAGTTTATCCTCCGGCTTTTCGGTTATGAACTGGGTGAATTCTTTCTCAGCCTCGCTGTATTTCCCCAGTTCGAAATAGCATTTTGCCAATTCAAAGCGAGCGGTTCTGGCCGGAGGGCAGTCCTTGAACTGTTCATCCAGCAACTTCCGGTAAGCTTCAATGGCCTGGGGCAAATCTTTGGCAGTGACTGCGGCTTGAGCCGCCCAGCGCCAGGCTGCTGCAGCTTTGGTCCAATCAGCCTGAGCAGGGGCGGCAGTATCTACTGCGAGTGCAGCGGCTTTGCTGTAGGTGGCAATGGCCTCCAGATATTGGCCATCTTTTTCAAAACAGCCGGCCTGGCGGATATAAGCGTCATAGCGGATATCTGCTGGTTGCTGTGTATTTTTAGCTACCTCTCCGAAAAGCTCCGCCGCTTTCATGGTCGCGCCGCTGTCCAGCAGCAATTCGGCAAGCTTAATGGTCATAGCATAATATTCTGGGCGGTCGGAGAAATCACGGCGGAAATTTTCCAAGGTATTCTTGGCTTGGGCGATGCGCCCGGACTTGATCTGACAGTCAGCTATGCGGATGCTGCAACGGCTCTGGTCGGCATGGTTCAATGCCACGCGTGACGCCAGGCTGTAGACATTCTCGGCTTCAGTAAAACTCTGGCGGGCAAAACCAAGCTCAGCCAATTCCCAGAGCATCTTCCACCAGTCGGCATCCGGATGCTCCGGACAGCGGCTTTCGATTTTCTGAAACAGTGCATATACTTCAGCAAACTGCCCCTGTCCGGTGCGGGCGATTACCTGCAGCAAGGCAAATTCCAGCTGGTCATTCGGCAGCACCCTGGATTCGATGGAGCTTAGGATTTGTTCCGCCTGAACGTATTCCCCACTGGCCAGATATGCACGCGCCAGGCGCGAAAACAAGGGAAAATCCGCATCCTGAGTAGCAGGCAGTTCGGCGCTGTAGTCCTTGATGACCGTCACTACATCAGGCCAATCTTTTTTTTGCGCCAGGCAGTCCGCACACAACAGTACGGCCTGACGGCGATAATCATGGAGGCTGTTGTCCTTAAGCAATGGCCGGGCCAAGTGCAGGCATTCATCCCATAAGGTGCGCTTGAAAGCCAGTTGCGCTTGCAGGATTCTCAGCCAGGCCTGGATATGGACAGGCAGTTTTTGAACTTGCTGGCGTTCATTCTCTTTCAGGCACAGTTCTGCTGCCTGCAAGTCACCCAGTTCCAGGTATGCTTCTGTCAACTTAGCAGTCGCAGTGGCGAATTCCGGCTGGCGTCCCTTGACCGCTTCCCGATAAGCAAGAAAATGCTCACATGCCAGCTGGTATAATTTTTCCTGCATGGCCTGTTCGCCACGCCGCAGGCTGACAGTGTGCGGGTCGTCCGGTTGACTTATCGCCTCGAAAGTGAAGTCCGGGACTGCGGTTCCCTGTGCTGAAAGGAACTTGGTCAGCACTACGGTCAGCAGAAAAAATAAGCGGATATTTTTCATCAATCAATCCTGACCTGAAGAACAAAATTGCGGGATATGCTCCTGAATTATCACAGCCAAACGCTTCACCGCCTCCTGATGAGCGCTTACCAGCCCCTCCTCATTTTCCGGCGAGTAAGGGAATGTGAAATGCACCGGCAGCTGCCGCAGTTCCCCTGCCTGCCGCAGCCAACCATGGCCTTTGACCGTAAAGGTGCCCTGCTGGTTCCCCTCAAACTGCTGAAAAGACAATTCCAGTACCGGGACACTTTCCTCTTGGTGGCCTTTTCCGGCGGGATTCTGAAATGCCTCCTGCAGGCAGCTTCTGATGGCCTCAGGCAATAGTTGCCCCCACTGGGCGAAATCGTGGATTCTGATCTCATGTTCGCCGATGCGGCTGACCAGTTCCCAGCGCTCCAAGTATGCCGGCAAAGTGACTTTGCTGATACTGGCCACGACGGAGGGGCATAGTGGTTCCGGAGCGGACAAGATAAAAATCCGGGTCGGGGGGGAAGTGTTCAAGCAGGAACAGAACGAGATTGCCCCAAGCAGGAGCAGGAGCAGAAAATTATTTATTTTCATCGGTTATCCTTTCCGCGAATAAGTGCCTCTGGATTGCGGCGCAGATACTCTGCCAGATTCCTCAAGGCCAGAGCGGAGCGCTGCAGTTCGTTCAGGGCCTCCTCCAGCTTGCTCTGTACCGGCGAGTCCGTCCCCAGGTTGTCCCGGGCCGACTGCAGCAGGTTCCGGGTTTCCTGCATGGTCTCGCTCAAGTGACGGGAATTCTGCACCAGCCCCTCCAGCAAGGCGGTGAGCTGCGGCTCGTTGCTGGCCACAAGCTGGTCCAAATGCTCCATGAACTGCCGGCTGGCCTGAGTCAGCTCAGAAATCTGGCTTGCGACTTCTTCTGTTCTGATGACTACCCGTTGCATGCTGCTCTGCAGGTCTTCCCGGACCGGTTCCACCGACTGATCAAGTTTATTCAGCACCGATTCCAGGCGTACCAAGGTCCCCGAGGCTTGCAGCAGCAACGGTTGCAGGCCCTGCCTGCTATCTTTAAGCAGAGAGTTGACCGAATCGCCGGCCTGGCTGAAATCGTTCAGCAGGAGGCGGAATTTGCCGCTGCCAACGAAATTGGAAAAGTCCTCTATTGCCAGGTAGAAAGTTTCGAGGTAGGTAGAAAAATCCCGGTTTTCCAGGGACAGAAACAACCGTTCGAAAGCTGACATCTGCACCGGCAGGATATTATTTTCCAGGTCTTGGCGCATTTCCGGGGTGAATGGTGTATGCGGGAATAAGTTCATTTCGATAAACAGCTGCCCGGTCAGAAGGCTCAGAGACTGCAGCTGGGCCCGCATTCCCTCGGTTTCCACCAGGTAGTTCAACAGCAGCCGCAGTTTTCCGTGGCTGTCTTCCAGGACCAGGCGACTGCGGATGGAATTGGGCAGCGAATCCATCCAGCTGGTTTTCATGCCCATGGCTTGCGGCGACAGAGAAATGGTCACCGCAATGGGCCAGCCCTCCCGCCGGTCATCATTGGCGTAAGTCTGATATGAGAACGAAATATCGGAGACTTGGCCGATCCGCACTCCCCGGAACATGACTGGTGAGCCGATGGACAGGCCCTTCACCGACTTGTCAAAAAATACTGTATAGTCAACTGCAGAAGCAAACAGCTTCTGGCCGCCTAAGGTCACCACCAGAAAGACGGTTAAACAACAGCCCGCCAGTACAAAAATTCCGATTGCGGTTGCTCGTGCTTTGGTTGCCATTGATATGCGAATGTCCTATGCAGTAAATGTCATGCTCGGCATGTGTCAGGGCTGGAGCCGCCAAGCGGCTCTTTACGTCTTTCAGGCAGGCAGCTGAGCACTGCCGTCCCGGGTCAGGAACTGCAGCACAACCTGGTCGGTACAGGTCGCAAGCAAAGTTTTGGGCGGGCCTGCGGCAGTTATGGTACGGCGCTGTGAGTCTAAAAACACCGCGTTGCTGCCGATGGCAAAGATGCTGGCCAGCTCATGGGTTACCACCACCAGAGTCGCTCCCAGGCTGGCCTGCAGTTGCAGAATCAAATCGTCCATCCGCTTGGCAGTGACCGGGTCGAGGCCGGCTGAGGGCTCGTCAAAAAAGAGCAACTCCGGGTCCAGTGCGATAGCCCGAGCCAGGCCGGCGCGTTTTTGCATCCCGCCGCTGATTTGCGCCGGGTAGTAGTTCCCGAAGCCAGCCAAGCCTACCAGTGAGAGCTTCAATTCACACAACTCGCTGATTTCCCGGCGCGTGTACCGGGTGTATTCCCGTAAGGGCAACGCAATGTTCTCGGCCAGGGTCATCGAACTCCACAGCCCGCCACGCTGATAGAGTACTCCGACCCGGCGCATAATCAAATCACGGGCAGAGGGACCCTTCTGCCATAAATCCTCCCCCTGAAACAAAATTTTGCCTTTGGCCGGCTTGTTCAATCCCAGCAAATGTCTGAGGAGAGTGCTCTTGCCGCAACCGCTGCCACCCATGATGATGAACACATCGCCTTTATGGATGCTGAAAGTCAGGTCCTGCTGAATGACCCTGTGCCCATACTTCATGGTCAGGTTGCGCACTTCAATGACTGCATTTTCTGACATCGCGGGGAGCCCCAAATCAAGCTTCTGCGCCAGGCTAAATTTTCACTATCACCGTAACGATCGTGATTACTGCCGTAGCCAGGACAATGCAGACAATGCTGTTGACCACCGCCTCAGTGGCCGCTTTGCCCACGCCCTCGGCACTTCTGCTGCAGTAGAGTCCTTGATAGCAACCGCAGGCGGAAACCAGGACACCGAACACCAGGCAGGTAAAAAGCCCTACTGTGAGGTCTGCCACTTTAGTCGTCCTGATCAGCTGCTGGTAGAATTCCAGAAAAGTCAAATTCAGATAATAGATCCCCACCAGCATTCCGCCGGCAATTCCCATGAGGTTTGCAAACAGGCAGAGAAAAGGCAGCATCAGGGTCAGTGCCAGGCAGCGCGGTAGCACCAGGAACTCCATCGGGGGGATGCCCATGGTCACATAAGCGTCAATTTCCTCATTGGTCTGCATGGTTCCCAGTTCAGCCGCATAGGCGGCACCGGTGCGCCCGGCCATCACTACCCCGACCATCACCGGTGCCATCAAGCGCAAAATACCGATGCCGATCAGGCTGGCGACATAGATTTCGCCATTGAACCACTTCAGGGGGATCGCACCGATGAAAGCCAGGATGACTCCCATCAAGAAGCCGATCAGGGAGATGATGGCCAGGGCAGACGGCCCGGCTATTGCCAGCTGCTGGATGACATCGCGTACCTGAAAACGGGTTCGCCCCAAAAACATTTTCAGGGCGGTTAGAGTCAATTCTCCGGTGAAAGCGAGGATATTATGGCTGATGCGGATTATATCCCAGCACCATTCACCAATGGACTGAACAAAATTGCGGTCCTCAACCAGGTTACCTTCATCGGGTGGCAAACTGGTATGGCTGAGCTGGAGCAGGCGCTGCACTCCAGCGGGCAGACTGCTTTCATCCCATTGCAGCCCCTTTTCCTCCAGCCGGCGCAAAAACCAGCGCAGGAACAACAGCAGCGAGCTGTCCCAGTCCGCCAATTGC
Source organism: Lentisphaerota bacterium (assembly GCA_012800565.1). Classification (GTDB taxonomy): domain Bacteria; phylum Verrucomicrobiota; class Lentisphaeria; order Oligosphaerales; family Oligosphaeraceae; genus JAAZIZ01. Next base: position 1,121 of record JAAZIZ010000194.1, on the reverse strand, counting down.
CGGCAGTCGAAACTCAGCTTCCCCGCTGCGGACAATTGCAATTCCGGCAGGTTTTTCAGGCAATTTTCTTCCCGCCAGAGTCCTTGCAGATGCAGCACCGGAACCTGCGTCCCCTCCTGTCCGTCAGTCAGGCGCAGAATGGCTTTGTCCGCAACGATTATCTGTTCCCTGAAGCCAGTTGTATGATTTTTCATGACCGACACTGAGTGTGAAAATCAGCCAGCAGCGATGTTGGTCCTGCCGATCACAAGAATCCGCCTTCCATGCGCTGCAGAGTCTGACAATCCTGCAGCTGTTCCTTGATGTCTTTCAAGAGCAGTGCCAGCTGTTGATTGCGCATAGTCAACAAGTCATTGATCTGCACCGGGCAACGCTTTTCAAACTGCTGCAGAAGCTGCAATGATATTTCCGCAAAACGCAACACTCGCTTGCAGTATGCGCCTGCAGAGGCCAGTTCATTGCTGGCCAAAGACTCCATGCAGGCATGTAAATTGCCCAAGGTCCGACAGAGAAAAAACTGTATCCGGGTACCCGGCACAGCCGTTTCCCGGGGAATCAGTATGGCCATGATGTTGCACCAGTCAAACACACACTGGTATATGAACGCGGCAATTTTTCGGCCCCGGGCATCCAGCTGCCGCATCAGTGCCATCTCCGGCGGAACCTCCTCGTTCTCCTGGGACTCCCAGCTGCGACCGTCCTGCAGGTTGCTCTGGTCCAAGTTGTCCGGGGGCTCAATGTCGATTTTGTCCTGATAATCGCTTAGTGACTCCAGAAACTCTGCCGGGAATTCTTTCTTGAGTTGGGTCATAATCAACTCATCGCAGGCCGGTAAATCGCCAAAACGTTCCAGCAGTGAAAAATAACGTGCTGCGAATTGGTCATTCATGCGCAGCACTTCATCTTTGTTTAGGTTCGAGTGATATGAAGAAAAATCCTGCATTATATATATCCTGCTCCGGGACTTGCTCTGTTCCCGCCTGAGGGGAGAAGCACCTGACGCTCATTTGAAGATCACAGCGTCAAGGCGGCAACAACCTACCGTGCTTGCCCATGCGTCGGTTCTCAGCTCAGCGTCAATTACCCTAATATAACTATATTTCCAGGTTTTACTTTAAATA
>JAAZIZ010000193.1 GCA_012800565.1 Lentisphaerota bacterium | reverse complement strand
TGAAACTTTTAATATTTTTCAGAAAAAAGACAAAAAAAACGCCTTTGCGAACTGTTTCGTCGCAAAGGCATTTACGGTTATGCTTAGATATTAGTGCGAACTATTTCTGATTCTTTGATACTGCTGAATTGAGGATAATTTTACATTTGCAGAGTGTTTTTTACCCAGGTTACGGGTTATAGTAAGAAATTCCAGAAGCGTTAGCAGGGAGCCCGCTCAGTTTTCTTCGGGAGTGTCAAGCTGGACTGGGTGCGGGGGGGGGGACGGATGATTACGGTTGCGCCGGAGAGCGACGCAGGTCCGCGACAGACTTTTTGCTCTTGCATTTGGCTGCTGGAAACAAGCTGGAGGTATTGTAATGAAATCGTTTCTTGTGGTCTGGGCTGTTCTGCTCTCCCTATCCTGTGCCGGAGATGTTTTTCTGCAGCCACTGTCCATTTTACCGGAGGCAGTGGAGCTTAAATGCGGCGCCACGGTGGAGAGCCTTCCGGCAGGGTTGCAGATTGTCCTGCCCAAAAGCGACGGCTCGCCGGAGACACGCTGGCCGACCGTGACTTTCCGCTTACCGGAGAATGCCGCGGATTATGACCGCATCGTGCTGGAAATGACCTTAACCGGCGGAGTAGCCAGCAATTTCTCGTATATCGTCCGCGATGCCGGCAACGGTCGTTTCTACGCCGCCTGTGCGGTTGAATCCGGTTTGCAGACGAAGTATGAAGTTGAATACCAGCGTCCTGCTGTGGTTGATGCAGGTAAACTGCGCACTTTTGCTGTCTATCGGAGCAATCCTGTGCATGAATCGGTTTTTCTGATCCACAGTCTCTCTTTGCGCAGTGATGTGCCAGTCCAGGCTGCAGAGCTTTCAGCCGCCTATCGCCAGGCCGGCAATATCGCCTTGGCCGACCGTATTGCGGCGTTGCCGGAGCAGGTCCGCTCCGGCGTCCTGTCGCTGTCTGCCGCCCGGGTACAGCTGCAGGCAGCAACGCAGCAGTACGATGTGGAGAAACTCTCGCAATGGCGTGAGCAAAGCCGGGTCTGTTATCCGCAGGCGCGTTTTGCTATCTCAGCCCAGGATGGTCTGGCCAAGGTACGTCCCGGGGGCGAGGGGGTACTGGCGCCGGTGGCGCCGGGTTATGCGGTGCGATTGGCGCGCAATGAACGTGAAGGACTGCAGATTTTTGTTCTGGCCCCGCTGGACACTCCGGTGCAGAATCTCAGCATCAGAACCGATAAGTTCAGCGCTGCCGATGGTGCAGAGCTGCAGGCTCCCGAAGTGGCGCCGATGGGCACGGTCACGGTCGTTTCGGGCAAGGGTACCGCCGCCAGACTCGGGGATTACTTTGACCCGATTTGTGAATTCACCAACGCGGTCCCGGAACTTAGTCCCGGGCGGATTCAGGCTTTCCATTGCCGCTTCCGGACTCAGCCAGATACACCGCCCGGGGTATACAGCGGACACATTGTACTGGAGAGCGACAATTGCGGTTCGGCTCAGATTCCCCTGGCCGTGACCGTATGGAATTTCACCCTGCCGGTTGCTGCGACCATCCGCACCGCGACTTCGGTCTATGGCTCGCCGGCGATGGGAAAACATCGCCATGCCTTTCTGACCTATCTTCTGCAGGAATACCGCATCAATCCCTTCAGCATCTACTCGGATGCCGTTTACGGCGAACCTGTTCTGCCCCCGGTGGAGGAATATTTGCAGGCCCGCAAGATAGGTTTGAACTTTCTGCCCATACTGTATTTGAAGCTCCCGCGTCAGGCATTGCATTCCAATAAAGGCCTGACACCGGCCGACTCCAAGGCGGCCTGGGATAAATTGACTCCGGAGCAGCAGCGCCTCTACCCGGCTGACTGGAAGCAGCGCTATCACGAGATACTGCGCCAGCGTCTGCCGGAGCTGAAAGCGGCTGGATTGATGGATATCGCGTATTGCTATGGTTTTGACGAGGCCACTCCGTCGGAATGGCCGGCCATTGTCGATCTGGTCAGCGGACTGCGCCGGGAATTCCCTGAACTGCGTATCATCAGTACTGCCGGCGATTACAGCTATGGTGCCGACAGCATCCTGAATGAAGCCCTGGACGGCTGGATTCCGGGCATCAGTTACTATTCTCCTAAAGATGCCGCTGCAGCCCGCCAGCGGGGCAAGGAAGTATGGTATTACACCGCTGGAATGACCATTGATAACGAAAGCCTGGCAGATATCCGGGCCAGCCTGGGCAGTCGTGCCTACGCCGCCCGGGTCGATGGCTGGCTGGTCTGGACGGTCAGTCGCTGGGGTAAAAATCAGCCCATCAGCACCGTCCCGGCCACTGGCTGGAACCCGGAGAGTTATCCCGGCAGCAATGGCGGCGGGTCGTATTTCTGCATGGGGCCGGCGGGCCGTTTCCTGCCGACAATCCGGGCTGAAGCCATCCGCGACGGCATTGAAGACCATGCTTATTTTTCTCTCCTGGCCCGGGCGCTGTCCGAGAATCTGGGCACGCTTGAGCTGCGGCAGAAAGCGGCCGCGCTGTTGCAGGCAATATCTCCGCAGGCTGGCACCAGTGCTGATAAGCTGCGTTTGCTTCGGAAACAAACAGGAACCCTACTGGAGGAGTTGAGCAAATGAAGCATTTATTGGTAACTTACGCCTGGAGCATAAACAACATCGGCGATATGGGCATTCAGGCTGGCCTGATGTCGTTGCTGCAGCAGATTTGCCCGGAAGTGCCGGTAAAGCTGATGAGCTATCTGCCCCGCGAGGATGATGCCTGGACTTATTACCGGGATGTGCTGCCGCAGTACAACCCGCAGTGTCAGGTACTGCCCATGCCGTTTTTTGATTTTATCGCCGGGGACCCGCTCCCTGATGCGGCTTCTGAGGCCACCCGCAATCTGCAGGTCAAAGGCCAGGCCTGGAACAATCTGGTGCAACGCCATTCGCAGGTGCGCCTGGAGCAGTTCCGCAACGGTACTCTGCCGGCCCGCCAGGCTGAGGCGATCTGTGAGGACTTGCTGGACTGCTTCCCGCTGGAAGTCTTCGCCGATATGCAAAAACTGATGCCGGAAGCCGCAGAGGCTTTCTCCCAGGCCGCGTTCGTGTACTACAATTCCGGCACCACCCTGAATTTCGGACGCCTGGGCGTGCGCCGCCTCTTCGGTTATACCCTGCCGCTGGCGATGTCACTGCTACTGGCCAGGGCCTTGAAAATACCTTACGGCATCGGTTCGCAATCCTTTGACCAGATCGAATGGCCGGTGGAACTGCTCTACCGGAAGATGTTCCGGGATGCCGAATTCGTCTACTGCCGGGATACCGACTCCATGGATTATCTGCGGCAGAAAAAATTTGAGTTCCGCAAATTCGCCTTTCGTCCTGATACCACGGTCAATTTTCACCGCAGTGACGATGCCTGGGCGGAAGAGTATCTGCAGGCTCATGGCCTGGCGGAGAAGCCTTTTCTGACCATGATTCTGCGCATTTCCAGTCCCAAGGCGAAATATCATGATCCGACCGGCGGGGCGGTGTCAGCTGAGCGTGGTGCAGCACACATGCAGCGCATCAAGGTTTTTCTCGAGCAGTGGCTGGCTGAGACCGGCGGCAAGGTGCTGCTGGCCCATGAGACCCGTGATACTCTGGGCGAGAACAATGCCCGTGAGTTCCTCTATGACATTTTGAGCGAGGAGGCCAAACAGAATACTGTCTATCTGGATTTCTTCTGGGAGCCGGAACAGGCTCTGGGAGTATTCAAGCGTACTGCTCTGCTGGCCAGCATGGAAATCCATTCTCTGATCATGGGCATCGGCAACGGCATACCGGTACTCCATCTGCCATACGCCGAATGCGGACGCAAGCGGCAGATGTTCACAGACCTGGGCCTGGGGGAACTGTTGGTGGATATTGACGCTGACGACGCAGCCGCGCAAATGTCCGCCATCGCCCGGCGCCTGGCCGCCGACCCGGAGAAAACCCGAGAGCTTCTCGCTGCGGCTCGCGACCAGGTGCTGACAGAGGTCAACCGCACCTTGACTGAGGTCGCCGGATACTGCCGGCGGAAATGATAAGGAAATATGCGGCGCATATAACGGAATTCCTTGGCAGTCAAAGAGTAAATAACGAACAAAGGCATTTTTGGGGCTAGTTGCCCGGACGTGGTACTGTCAAAAAAAACATGAAAACTGATGGGAGTTTATGCTCCTATCAGGATAATGTAAAATGAAAGTTGCGCAAGCGGCTTTTAGCTCTTTGAAAAATTCAGCATTTTGCCATGCGGGGCGCTT
>JAAZIZ010000192.1 GCA_012800565.1 Lentisphaerota bacterium | reverse complement strand
TACCCAGGCGCTGGTGGTTGTGACCTTGGGCTCCAGCGATGATGCCCAGGAGTTTGATGTCATTACCGGCGGCGACAAGTACAAATCGTTTATGTTGCATTACAATTTCCCGAATTTCAGCACCGGCGAGGTCGGACGCTACGGTTCCACCGGCCGGCGGGAGATCGGCCATGGAGCGCTGGCTGAGCGGTCTGTCGCCGAGGTGTTGCCCGCAGAATACCCGTACACCGTCCGGGTGACATCTGAAATTCTCGGTTCCAATGGCTCATCCTCAATGGCTACGGTCTGTGGCACCAGCCTGGCCCTGATGGATGCCGGCATACCGGTCAGCGATGCGGTAGTAGGCATTTCAGTCGGCCTGGTCACGGGGCAGAACAAGCGCGAATTCCTGGTCGATATCCTGGGTTCGGAAGACCATTACGGCGACATGGACTTCAAGGTCTCGGGCACCAGCAAAGGCATCACCGGCTTTCAGCTCGATCTGAAGATCGCCGGACTCGACATCGAGGGAATGTATCAGGCCATGCTGCTGAACAAGGCCGCAAGAAGCAAAATCCGTGCTATTATGAATGCCTGCCTGGACAAACCCCGGGCTGAATTGAGCAAATTCGCTCCCCAGATGTGCGCACTTAAGATCAATCCCGATAAGATCGGGGCATTGATCGGCCCCGGCGGCAAGAATATCCGCGGCATCCAGGACAGCACCGGAGCCCAGATCAGCGTCGAAGATGACGGCACAGTAAAGATTTTCACTCCCGACGGCGAAGCCATGGCCAAAGCCAAATATCTGGTTGAGTCCTGCACCGGAGAGGTGGAAGTCGGCGGCATCTACAATGGTGTGGTAAAGACAGTCAAGGATTTCGGGGCTTTTGTGGAAATCCTGCCTGGTCAGGAAGGCATGGTGCATATCTCCGAATTGTCCGATGCGCGAGTGGATAAAGTCGAGGACATCTGCAAAGTCGGTGAAAATATTACCGTCAAAGTTGTCGGCATTGATGACCGCGGCCGAATCCGCCTGAGCCGCAAGGCTGCTTTGAAAGAATTGTGAAATTAGGAGTCGTTTGTTCAAACAAGGATACAGTTATGAAAGACAAAATCCATCCCAAGTATCAGAAATGCACCGTGAACTGCGCCTGCGGTAATCAATTCGAGGTCTTCTCCAATGTCGCCAAGACTACGATTGGCATTTGTTCAAAATGTCATCCGTTTTTCACTGGCAAGCAGAAGCTGGTGGACACTGAAGGCCGGGTGGATGCTTTCAACCGCCGCTACGCCAAAAAACAGTCTTAACGACTCACTTGCACCTCAATCGGCACGGAATATCTGTTTCCTGATGAAATCGGATATTCCGTGTTTTGCTTTCATGTCTGCTTCCCAACCGTTACGACAGTGAATCTTGAGCATTATATCCAGAACAGCAATTCGCGCCTGCATGAATTAGAACGGGCGATTGCTAACTTTTCTTTCACCGGCAACAGCCAGAAAGAATATAACCAGCTGAATCGTGAATATCAGCAGCTGAAGCATTTGTCAGAAGTCTGGCAGGAATATCAGAAAGTCCAGCAGCAGATAGCTGACAACCACGAAATGCTGAAAAGTTCACAGGATCAGGAATTCAACGCACTGCTGGAAGCTGACCTGCAGGAGCTCGACAAGCGCGAACACTGCCTGGACGGTGAATTGAAAACCCTGATTCTGCCGCCCCACCCCAATGAAGGCAAGGACGTGATTGTGGAAATCCGCCCTGCCGCCGGCGGCGATGAAGCAGGTCTGTTTGCCGCTGACCTGGTCCGGATGTACCAGCGCTACGCGGACATAAAAGGCTGGAAAGTAGAAATGCTGGAAATGGCCGAGACCCCCTTGGGCGGAGTGAAAAATGCCGCCTTCGCCGTCCGCGGCAGCGATGCCTGGAGTATTCTGCATTTTGAGAGCGGTGTGCACCGGGTGCAGCGGGTACCGGTTACTGAAGCCCAGGGGAGAGTTCATACCTCGACAGTCACCGTGGCAGTAATGGCGGAAGCAGAAGAAGTCGATATTGAGCTGGACCCCGAAGATTTGCGCTTTGATGTCTTCCGTGCTTCCGGGCATGGCGGACAGTGTGTAAACACTACTGACTCGGCAGTGCGGGTGACGCACCTGCCAACCGGCATCTATTTTGCCAGCCAGCAGGAGAAATCACAGCATCGCAATAAAGAGATTGCGCTGCGCCTGCTGCGTTCCCGGCTACTGGAACTAAAACAGCAGGAAGAGGATGCCAAAAATGCTGCCGAGCGTCGCTCGCAGGTCGGCACCGGCGACCGCAGTGAGCGCATCCGCACTTATAATTACGCCCAGAACCGGATCACCGACCACCGTTTCGAACTGACATTATATGACTTGAACAATATTATGGAAGGAAATCTGGACGAACTGCTGGGGGAAATCCGCGCCCGGGACGCCAACCTCCGGCTTGAGGCCGAGCTGTTCGACCAGAATTAACGCATTACGTCACCTCATCTCCAGTCCTGTCGGCTGCTGCCGTCCGGCAGACTGCTCCAGGCAGTTATCGACAATGCCGATAATGAGCATTGATGCCAGCAGCGAACTGCCGCCGTAACTGAAGAACGGCAAGGTAATGCCGGTGGTCGGGAACAGCCCCAGATTGACCCCAAGATGCATAAAAGCCTGTCCGCTGAGCATCACCCCGCTGCCAATATACAGCAGACGCTGGAAATCATTGCCGGCTTTGATGGCTTTGCTGCAGCAGAAACTCAACCAGGCCAAGGACAGCAGTATCAATGGCGCCACGCCAAAAACTCCGAGCAATTCCCCCAGGCTGGCCACGAAGGAGTCATTCATGCGAAACGGCACTTGCAGCAAGGGCTGGCTACTGTCAAAAGACACTCCAAACCATCCCCCCCGGGACAGACATTCCTGCATTTGCGCCGCCTGCCAGCCTGCTCCCAGCGCATCTCCCGGCCCAGGTAGGAAAAATGCCGTCAGGCGGTGGCGGATATACGGATAACGCCAGAGCATGAAAACCGCGGCAACCACGCCGCTGCCGGCCAGACTGCAAAGATGCCAGGCTTTTGCTCCTCCGCACCAGAACATAGCCAGGAAGGCCAGGCAGTAGACCATACTTGTGCCGCAGTCAGGCTGGCTAAGGATCAACCCAATCCAAAAAACGATGGCCAATAGGCTCACCGCCAGACCGGAAGCGCGGTCCGGACGAAAGCGCGGATTTGCCCACAAACCGGCAAAGCACAGCAAAAAAAACGGCTTGGCCAGTTCACTGGGCTGGACGCACAAGTCATAAAACCTGAACCAGCCGCGCATGCCGTTCACTTTCGTCCCCAGAAACAGTACTGCCAGGAGCACCCCGCACAGAACTGCATACAGCAGCAGCGGTTTGCTGGGCAGCCATTGTATGGGCAGCGAAGAGATGACCAGAAAGACCCAAATACTGATAACCAGCCAGATTGCCTGACGGACAAAAAAGTACTCAACCTGGTTGTCGCCACGGCTGATTACCAGCAGTCCCAGACAGCCCAGCAGCCCCAAGGCTATAACCAGCACTTTCAGCCAGCTGAAACGCAGATTCAACAGCAGCAAACTGCGTAAACAGGCATTTTTCATAGACGTGCTCTCTTGCGCGGCTTAAAACTTATCAACCGGAATAACCACATCCCGGCCATTGAAAGGCCGGAAGAGCATATTGGTTTTATCCCAGAGCACCAGTCGCCCCCCCGGCCGTTGCAGCAGTGTTTGCACCGCTCCGCGCAATTGCCCGTCATACTCGGCCTCCCAGCCGGAGATTCCGACCTCCAAGCCAGTCTGTTCATCGACTGTGACCGTCCCCAGGCGCTCGCGAAGCTGTACCGGGCAGTTAACCTGGCGAATAAAAAAGCTCTCCAACCTGAGTTCCTCCTCTTCCCCTGAGGAACTCAGCAGCTGGAGCAGCTCGGTTGATACTTCTTCGACCAGCCGGACCCGCTGGCCCAGCAGTTGCACCAGTTCTTCCTCCGCCGGCAGAATCGCTGCCAGTTCAGGTTCAGCGCGGTAACGCTGCCATGATTCGCGGGCTTCTGCAAGCTCGTCAGGAAGATACCAGAAAACACCAAGCTGACGAACTGATTTCGCCAGGCACTGCCCTGCCGGACTGAAAATGCTGCCGCGCAAACCAGGGACTGTCAGCTCCTCGGTATAGCGTTGGACCGGCATCGGCTCGCGGCTGGCCAGCCAGATAGTCCTGGCCAGCAGAACCAGCGCAGTGAAAACTCCGAGCCAAAAGATTACCAAGGGGCGCAACTGGGACAGCGGCGGCAGTGTCTGGTCTTGGTCCGCAGCTGCTGCGCTCATCTCAGTTTCTCCTCTTGAGAGCGCAGGCGCGCAGCTTTTCCTCGGCAGTAAGATGAAACTCCAGCGTCTCCCCTCCAGTCAGGGACAAATTATCAATGACCAAACCGGCATCTTCAGGAACCCGGCCGTGCGAACCGATGGCCGCCCAGCTGATAGCCGTGAACAGCCATCCGACCAGCACAAACACCAGAATAAGAAAAATCCGCGCCCAGCGTTCCGAATAAAAATAAGCCATTTCCCCATTCTCCTGTTATTGATTAGGCTTTACCGGGGCAAAAACGTCCTCACGCTCCTGCTGGTCAAGCGCCTCCAAATGCGCCATCACTTCCGCCAGACGCTGCGGATTCCAGGCATTCAGATACTGTCCACTGCTGGTCAAGACCACCTCCTGACCGCATACCAAACCAGCACAGGCACACAAATTGACCGGAATGGTCAAACGACCCTGGGCGGAAATCTCATCCCGCTTGGTATTCTGCAAAAAACGCTGCATCTCCAGACGTTTGTGCATATCCATCAGGCACGCGGCCTGGTCATAGCCTTTGGCAGAATAAAGCTGAGACCAGACATGCAGGGGCAGAATCCCCAGGCTGCCCTCAGGCCAGTAATGCAAGACCACCTCACGGCCACCGCACTGGTCATAGCTGGACAGCACTACAGACGGAAGCTTCAGGCGCCGGTTCTCATCAAGGGTGATATGAATGTCACCAGGAAAAAGCATGGCCTAGATTCACCCCAGTATATTCAGTCCAAATTAGTCCAAATCGTAACAATTTTGGGCTTTTGGCCTTAAGATAAGGTATTAAATCGCGTTGTCAAATAAAAAATGAAAATTTTTTCGGCTGTTATGTCAATCATTTTAGATGGCGGGGACGCATGGGACGTATGGAACGTATGGGACGTATGGGACCTT
>JAAZIZ010000191.1 GCA_012800565.1 Lentisphaerota bacterium | reverse complement strand
GTTCCCGTATGCGCAAGAATAGTGGTGCTTTTCGCAGAAGAAAAAACAAACCGAAGATTGATACGCTCGGGATTGCTGTGCTTGTATTCGGACATAGTCGCAATATGTTATTAAAACATTGCAGGGTGCCGGATTGTCTGGCGGCCTCGCCTGAGTTATGTAAACGCGGAACAGTAAAAATATGGAGCGGATGATGGCGGTTAAATTTCTGAAAGGCGCATTGGTGATTCTGACAGTCCTGACTGGGACGACCGGCTGTGCCGGGGTACGGCGCATTGAAGTCTCCAGAGCGAGCACTGTGGTGCCAGGCTTCGAAATCGTCCTGCCGGAGAAGACTCCGCTGCTGAAGTATGCTGCGTCTGAACTGCAGACCTGCATCGGACAGGCGACCGGGCAACAGGTCCCCATCGTTGAAGCGCCGAGTGAGGGCGACGCGCTGTCGCTGATTCTGGGCCGGAACAGTTACCTTGAGGCGGCTGGCCTGCAGCTCGAGGAACTGCCCCGGGAGGGATATTACATCCGCCGGATCGGAAATCGGGTGTATCTGGCCGGACGCGACTCCGATACTCAGGTTCCGCTCAGGGTCTGGGGACAACGCTATCAACGCGGGACGCTCTCGGCCACCTATGATTTTCTGGAACGCTTCCTGGGGGTGCGATTCTATTTCCCGGGCGAATTCGGCACCGTGATCCCCGAGATCAGCGAGCTGCGCCTGCCGGCGAATATCGACATCATCGAAGCGCCTGACCTGGCTATGCGCCAATACTATAATGGCGGCAATTGCGAGTTTTATGATGCCGGCCCACATCTCAAAGGCCATGCGCTCAATAACCTCAATATTGTCCGCCTGCGCCTGGAAGAGAGTAACGTCCCTTTCTGCCATGGAACCGCATATCTGAATCTGAGCAAGCGCTTCGCCCAGGAGAAGCCGGAGTTCTTCGCCTTGATGCCGGACGGCAAACGTTTCAGCGCCGATGTGCAGAGCCAGAAGCACTCCGAGCAGCTCTGCTTCAGCAACCCGGGACTGCGCGATGCCATCGCCCAGGATGCCATCGATTACCTCTCGGCGAAAAATGCCGATGAGCGCAAAGCCGCGGCTCTTGCCCGGGGGATGACGTACTGGTCCGGTTCGGTGGCCAGCCCGGGATATTTCTGCGTCATGCCCAATGACTGGCTGTATATGTGTAATTGTGAGCAATGCCTGGCCGCGACCGGCTTTGGCGGCCGCAACTATCCCTCGGACCCTGAGACCCAACTGCGCGCCAGCAACCATATCTGGGGCTTCACCGCCGATATCGCCCGCCGTGTCCAGAAAGCCGGATTGCCGGGAATAATCACCCAGATGGCCTATACACCCTATACGTCCATCCCCAGCATTGATTTGCCCGACAATATCGTGGTCCAGGTCGCAGTCAATGGCATGACCCGCACCGGCGATAATTCTGAGGAGGACGCTTTGCTGGCAGGCTGGAAGAAAAAGACTGGCCAGCCGGTGGCCCTCTGGACCTATCCCGGCAAACACATGCAGAAAGCGGCTATGAAAGGCATCCCGGTGATGATTCCCAAGGCAGTGGGAAAATACGTCGCTGATCGAGCGGACCTGATTTTCGGCACCTACCTGGAGTCCGAGACCGATTATTTCATTTTCAACTACCTGGTCTATTACGTGTTCGCAAAGGTCAGCTGGGATACCAGCACCGACATTGATGCGTTGCTGGATGAACACTACCGCCTGATGTACGCAGAGGCTGCAGCGCTGTTCCAGGAGATGTTCGAGCAAATGGAGGATTTTTGGCTGAACCGCATCCTGGGCCATACCGTGGATACCCCCCTGGGGCCGGTGACCAAGTTGCCTACTAGCGTCGATTTATGGGAGGAAATCTATACCCCGGCCCTGCTTGACAGCTTCCGCAGCCGCCTGGACCAGGCCGAACAACTGACCGCCGCCAACCCAGCCGCCCTGAAACGAGTCCGCTTTATGCGGGAAAAATTATTCGGGCCGATATTTGCGCACGCCCTGAAGCATCAGGCCGAGCAGGAGGCTTTCGATTCCTGGAATGTGACCCTGCCCGGCGAGGTGCACCTGCGCCCCTTCAAGGGCGATATCTGCGAGGTGAGCACAGTGGTCGGCATCAGCCGCACCGCCGACAGCCTGGTCGTCGAGTTCAACTGTCAGGAGCCGCAGCTCGACAAGATGCTGCTGCAGGCCACGGAGCGCGACGCCGCAGTCTATAGCGACTCCTGTGTAGAGGTGCTGCTGAATCCCTCCGGCGACCGCAAGACGTACTACCAATTCATCGTCAACGCCAACGGCGTGCTTTACGACTCGCATTACCAGACCCCCAGCTATGGTCAGAAGAGCTGGGACAGCAAGGCCGTGGTGCAGACCGGCCGGGGAGAGCAATCCTGGAACGCCAAAATCACTATCCCGCTCAGTGATCTCGGGCCTCTGGCAGAGGGCGGCTTCCCGGCCAATTTCGGGCGTAACCGGGCCCTGCAAGATGGCGTGAGCGATGAGTACTACCAGTGGTCGCCAGCCGGTGGCCGCAGTTTCCACGAAATCTCCCAGTGGGGTACGCTGTTCACCAGTGCGCCGCCCAATCGCAACCTGCTCAAGGACTGGAATTTCGCCGGCGTCTCTCAGAAAGGCGGCCAGTTCGGCGCCTGGCACGCCTGGCGTTCGGGCAAAGCCGAGGACGGCCAGGAGGCCTCTTTGGACGAGAAGGTGTTCATCAGCGGCGGCAAGAGCCTGCATTTCCGCAACCGCGATGGCTTTCGCATCAATGCCGGTCAGCGCTTTACCGGCCTGGAGCCTTCGAGCACCTATCGCCTGTCGTACTTCTTCCGTTCCCGGAACTTGTCCGGGACGGCGACGAGTAACCTTGGGGCCGGAGCGTATTTCAGCCTTGGCGGCCAGCCGGCCATGGCCATGGCCATTCCCGGCCAGCATATCCTGGGCAGTCATGACTGGGTTCGCATCGTCCAGGAAATAAAAACCAACGACAGTATCACTCCGGATACGGAGGCCATCATCGGGTTGTGGATTTGGAATGCCGCCGGTGAGGCCTGGTTCGATCACGTGATTCTGGAAAAAATCCAGCCTGAGTAAGCCCGGGACAGCCGTTCGGCAGGCGCATTTCCCTGAGCACCGGGAGGGTGCACAGTTCCTGCCAGCCACGCCGGAACTGGAAAGGCGGCAAAACTTTCTGCCGGTATTGCGCAACCCGGCTCGGTTCAGGTTTGTCTAACAACCAGTGTCTGTGCACCGGCCGGGGACTGCGCCTCCATCCACCATCCGAGTCAACCAGCGAATTACCCCCATGCATTTCTGCCCTGAGACATCTTCCCGCACCGCTGTGGTGGCGGTACTGTTGCTGGCCGTGCTGCTGAGTGGCTGCTCCACCTTGGTGGATGCACATCGGCAGAAGGAACTGCTGCTGAGCGATTATCTGAACGGTCAGACTGAGCAGGCGTGGTCTCGCCTGGAGCCCAGGCTGCAGGAGCCGCGCTGGTACAACAGCTCGGCGGTGGGCTCGGGCGATGAGCTGATGTGGCGCCTTGAGGCCGGGGCCTTGAGTTTCCTTCTCGACCGCAATGCCGAAAGCATTGCTCAGCTGACTCGGGCCGAGGCACTGATCGAGGACTATGACCAGCGTGCCCTGGTGAATCTGCGCCAGCTGGGCAGCGAGAGTGCACTGCTCTGGACCAATCCGAACGCACTGCCCTACCGTGGCTACTGCCGGGACCGGATTATGCTGCCGCTGTTCAAGGCTTTCTCGTTCCTTGGCCAGGGCAATAGCGAGGCTTTCCGGGTGGAATTGTTCCGGCTGCGCCAGACCCAGGATCGGGTGATGGAAGACTACGCCCAGTTTTTCCAGGCCGAGGAGGAGGCGATAGCCAAAAACAAGGCCAGGCATGCTGAAGCGGCCAGCAACGCTGACTCGCAGCGGGTGCTCGGAGATGCGCGCAATCATTCCCTGAACCAGACCCTGCAGCAGACCAACACGGTCGCGCACCGCGGCTATGGTAATTTCCTGAACCCTTTCGCCATTTTCATGTCTGCCTATGGCTTTGCCCGTGACGGAGACTGGCAGAATGCAATGGTTGACTACCAGAGGCTCTATCAGGCCATGCCTGATAATCCGCTGGTGCGGCAGTACTACCGTTACGGCCTGCAGCGCACCCGCCGCGAAGTCCCGCCGGAACTGCAGAATGTCCCGGAGCTGGATTGCAGCCCCGGTCGCAAGTCGCTGCTGCTGATTTTTGCCAACGGGCGCAGCGTGTCTTTCCGGCAGGTCTCGCTGTATGTGCCGATCATCTATACCGGCTACTCGACGGTCTCCGCCGCAGCCTGGCCGGTCTGTGAATTCCACCCTTTGCCTTACCGGTACCTGGAGGTCCAGGCCGATGGTAAATTTCGCCGCACTGCCAGCATCGCCGATATGGATGGCATCATGGCCCAGGAATACAACCAGCGCCTGCCCGGGATGATCACTCGGATCATCCTCAGTACCGCCATCAAGGAACTGAGCAGCTACTTCGCCAACCGCATGGCTCAAGAAAGCAATTCGCTGGTCCATCTCAGCACCCTGATCGGCACCTCGCTCTATAAAATCGCATTCAATACTGCTGATACCCGGACCTGGGAAATCCTGCCGCGGGAATTCCAGGTTCTGGAGCTGGCCATGCCCAGGCAGCGGGAGATCACCCTGTCGCCGGATGGCCGTCAGCAGCTGCGGGTCAGCATTCCGGAAACGGCTGAATCGGCCGTGGTATACGTCAATGCGCCGAGCGGTTCGCCTGCCGCCCTGGCAGTGAAGGTGTTCGCGCTGCAATGAAAACAAGGAGAATAGCAAGATGAAAATCCATTCCACTGTTGTTGCCCTGTTGCTGCTGGTGGGCTTGTTTCTGGCCGGGTGCCAGAACAGCATCAATACGGTTGCCAACGCCAATCAGCAAGCCCGCACCAATTACATCCTCGACAAGCGCGTGGTGACTGATGGCGCGTTGAACCGGCGTCTGGCCTTGCTGTCGGTCAATCTCTACCCCGGTGGGGAAGCCGGGAATCTGGCGGTGGAGGTCACCGCCCAAAATGTCCGCACTGGCTTCTGGGCTCAGATGTGGAGTGGTTTCAGCGGTGACAATCCATACCATGTGGACTATAAATTCACCTGGAAAGACGACCATGGCATGACGGTGGAGACGCCGCTGTCGGTCTGGCGCACCGTGAAGATCATCCCGGGCGAGACGGTGTATTTCAAATCCGTGGCTCCGAATGATCGCTGCAAGGATTTCGTCCTCAACCTCAAGGAATCGAACTAAGGAGTATCGTTATGTTGCACAAGAGACATTTTCTGTATGCCGGTGTGCTGGCTTTGTTGCTGCTGGCGGGGTGCACCAGCACCACGCCTTCGCGCTATGTTGATGCCAGCGACACTACCGCTGCGGTCATCAACAAGGGGCGCATGAGCTCCGCTGACTGGGTGATCATCAGCCAGGAGGCCGCCCAGGCCATGCTGACTGCGCCGTTGTTCCAGGAGTACCTCACTGCTTACAAGATTGACGCAGAGAGGATTATGAAGGAGAACGAAGCCGCAGGCGAAACTCTGAGCACCCGGGAAAAGATGACTTACATGAAGCCTCTGCTGATGTTGTCGGTCATTCAGAACAACACCGGCGAGCATATCGATTCGAAGTTGATGACCGAGCGCCTGCGCGAGGTGCTGTTCAACAGCGGTAAGGTGCGTTTTACCACCTATGTCGCCGGGGAAGGGCAGTCTTTTGATGAGGCGACCGCCTACGCCCGGGAACTGCAGAACGACCCGAATGTCAATCAGCGCACCGTGATGAAAAAAGGCAAGGTCAATGCTTATGATCTGTCCCTGGCCGGAGTGATTATCAAGCAGACCGCCCGCGATGGCCGGGCTAACGAAATATCCTATATGTTCAGCCTGACCCTGACCGACAACAATACCGGCGAAGGTGTCTGGGCCTATACTAAAGAACTGAAACGGCAGCATGTCCAGGGCGGCTTCGGGTGGTAAAAGACGACCTGTCCGCCCAGCGCCGTAACCGCAGAAAATAACCAGGCTCCGGGCAGGAGGGATAACCCCAGCTGCCCGGACGCTGGTGCTAATGAGATAATGGGACAATGGAATATGCGATTTTAGCTTACCAGTCCCATTGTCCTATTCATACCCTTGCATCCTATGCAATTCCATGAGCTTCCCGCACGCCGCGCTGCAGAAGACCAATTACGGTTTTTTGTTTTTCACTTTTTCTTTGGAAAGTGACTTGCATTCATATTACAGAATGATAGATTAAGGGGGTTTTCTTGCTTTATCGAACTTTTTTTAACGGAGTAATGTACTGAGTTTCAATAAACTTGCGCTGTAATTCCATAGTTGAGGCATTGTCCCTCAACGTTTAATAATTGTGCTTGCGAATGCCCTTTAACTACCACCGTTGACCTTTCGTACACAAACGCACGAAGCACGCTCCTCGGAGCGTTGTCAGTTCGTGTTTGTGTACGGGATGTGGTAGTCCCTAGGGCGTTCATGAATTTGATGACGCTCCTTTTTTTTGTGATGAATCGATAGGCTGTGTGCCTGTTTTAGTTGAAAAACCATAAAAACTCACCATTCTGTACGCAAATGCATCGTTGAAAACTCCTGCAAATCAGCATGAAATCCAGAACAATGCACCAATAAGGGGAAGATGCAGAACATAAGGTACTGTCAAAAAAAACATGAAAACTGATGGGAGTTTATGCTCCTATCAGGATAATGTAAAATGAAAGTTGCGCAAGCGGCTTTTAGCTCTTTGAAAAATTCAGCATTTTGCCATGCGGGGCGCTT
>JAAZIZ010000190.1 GCA_012800565.1 Lentisphaerota bacterium | reverse complement strand
TGTCCGACTTGTCCGACTTGTCCGACTTGTCCGACTTGTCCGACTTGTCCGACCCGTCCGACTTGTCCGACCCGTCCGACTTGTCTGACCCGTCCGACCTGTCCGACTTATCCGACGGCACTATGCAGCCTTTTTGGACAGGGTCTGGTGCTTATGAGGCGGGCATTGTGGGGCTGCCTAAGAGGTTCCCTTGACGGCAGCCACCTCCGCAGTTTATTTCTCATAGACTTCGTCCAGGCACCAGATGCTGGGCGGGGCGGGGGTGCGGTTGAACCATTTCCCGTTGGTGAAATCGGGACAGGGCAGTGGCATTCCTCCCAGTGCGATGGACTGTTCCGAGAGGCAGGTGATGCTCATCCAGGCCGCGCAGTCGTAGACATCAATCGGGGGCTCGGCATGGTCGCGGATGGCAGCCAGGAAAGCCCTCAGGGTCAGGATGTCCATGCCGCCGTGTCCGCCTATCGGATTCCGGCGGAATTCCTGCCAGAGCGGATGATCGTATTGCTGGTAGAATTCCTCGACTTTATTCCATTTATGCACCGTGTAGGGATTGCCTGCGACATCGATTTGCTGGCAGGTCGGGCTGATGCCATCAATGAAAATTCCGCCTGCGTCTTCCAGCCATATTCCTTTGGTGCCCTGCACCCGGCAGCAGCGCGAATATGGTCGCGGCAATGACACGCAATGAGTCATGGTGATGGTCTCGCCCTGGGCGCAGCGGATCACTGTCGTCACCACATCGCCCATGTTGAAGACTTTATGTCCGGCGCAGCCCTGCCAGTTATTCTTCTCAGCTGCGGCTGCGAAGCCGCGGGCTTTCGAAGCTGTGGAAGTCAGGGAGATGAAACGGTTTCCGCGGTTGATGCGCAATATCTTGGCGATTGGCCCCAGCCCATGGGTGGGATATAAATCGCAATTGCGATGCAAGTTATGCAGAGCGCGCTCAAAGCCGTTTTCAATCTCACAGGCCATGTAGGCCAGGTCGTGCTCATAACCGCAGCTGCAGTGGACCAGTTCGCCGAACAGGCCCTTGCGGGCCAGATTCAAGGCCATCAGCTCATTGCGTCCGTAGCAGCAATTTTCCAGCATCATGCAGGATACACCGGTTGCTTCCGCGGCGTGGACGAGCTGCCAGAGTTCGTCCAGGGAGGTCGCCCCTCCGACCTCGATGCCGGCGTATTTTCCCTGAGCCATAGCATCCCGGGCGATCTGCAGATGCGAGTTCCAGGAGGTCGGAATCAGCACTCCCTCCAGTTCCGGCAAAGCCAGCATCTCTTGGTAATTTGAGAAAGCTTTCGGCTGGGTGCGTTCTGCCTTGGCCAGGATGCCGAGGATTTTATTGATTCGTGCTTCCTGCAGGTCGCAGACTGCCACGATTTCGACCTCGCCAGTCATGGCCAGGAGGTTGGCCAGCAATGTCTCTCCCCGTGGTCCCAGGCCGATGATGCCGATTCTTACTGGTCTCGTTTCGAGTTGCATGGCTTCTCCTTAGGTAATGCTTGCTGGCATAAAATTAAAAAGGTGCCCGCAGGCTGATCGGGCACCACTGGCACTGTCAGCGGCCAGTTGCCTATACGGCCGCCGGACAAGAATGCAATAATATATTCGAACCCGACCCTGCCGCAAGCCAAAAAGCTCCACCGCGGCGGAAATTCGGTAATGGAGCACTATTCTGTAGCGTCGCTGCGGCGTACTGATTTTAGGAGCATTTTACTCCAGGAATGCCGGGGTTAAGCCTCCTCCTCCCTTCTCCTCCCGCAGTGCGGGAGGAGAAGGGAGGAGGAGGTGGATGGTGGGTGGTTTTCAGTTCCCAGGGTAGGCCGCTGCGCGGCCAACCCTGGGCTTTGAAGTTGGCAACCCCGTTGGGGTTGTTGGCCGCCCTGCGTTTTGCCAAATTCCAGGCAGCTCGGTTGGGGTTGTTGGTGTGACAAGTGTTATGAAGTGGTACGGTCAGTAACTATTACGAAATTCGCTTTCTGCATTTGACAAAAACTGGCTTGGGATTATTGTTTTGCAAAGTGCTATCATATTCCCTCTATCACCAGGAGACATTATGCTCAGAATTGTGCTTCCGCTTGCGCTTCTGCTTACCCTCTGTGTCTATGCTTTGCCGCAGGACCGCATCATCGCTCTGCCGACCAGCCCGCGCAGAATACAAATTGCGGCTGAAAAAACCATCCCTGTGTTCCAGGACGGGCAGTCGCAGCTGGAGATTGTCCTGCCTGAGGTTGCGAACAGGACTCTGCGATTCGCAGCTGCCGAGCTGCAGGAATATTTCCGGCGTTCCTGCCAGGTGGAGCTGCCTGTCGTCAATGCCCCGGAAGACGGTAAGGTCAGCATCATTTTAGGTGACAACCAGTGGAGCCGCCAGGCCGGTCTTGATTGCACAGTCTTGCCGCGTGATGGCTATTACCTGAAAAGCGTGGGCCGGCGTATCTACATTGCCGGTGTGGATGATGACAAGGGCAATCCTGCCGAGGCTTTCGGCTGGGCGGTGTTCTTCGAGCGCGGGACCCTGAATGGGGTCTATGAGTTTCTGGAACGGTTCCTGGGCATACGTTTCTATTTCCCCGGCGAGATCGGTACCGTGGTGCCCAAACACCAGCAGCTGAGCTTGCCGCAGATGGATATCTACGACCGGCCGGATTTTCCCAGACGCAGATTCGGCCCCGCCCCTATCGATCGCCAAGCCTGGTTCCCGGAACAGGAATATCACCATCGCCTGCAGGGACGCATGAACCTGAATCTGCGCACCGAGTCGTTCTATGTGCCCTGCTGCCACAGCATGGAGCGCCTGAAGATAATTGAGCGTTTCGCGGAGCAGCATCCTGATATCCTGGCTATGGATGAGCATGGCAAACGCCATACCCAGCCCGGTTCGGTTTATTACGGCAATTTGTGCTATACTTCACCAACCTTGAGAGATGAGCTGTTTCTGGATGCAGTCTCGCATCTGTCCGGAGAGCCGGCGCAAAACCGTGGCCTGCGCGGCTGGGACCCCAGCGCTATCCAGCCTGGCTTTTTCAATATCATGCCAAAGGATCATTTTCGCACCTGCTATTGCCCGCGCTGCCGGGAATTCTACCAGAAACATCCCGAGTCGGAGCTGGTCTGGGACCTGGTCGCGAATATCGCCGGGCGTTTGCGCCAAGCCGGGGTGCCTGGCTACGTCACTGCCATGGGCTACGGCCATTACCCCAATCCACCCCAGACTGTCTCCTTGCCGGACAATGTCCTGAT
>JAAZIZ010000189.1 GCA_012800565.1 Lentisphaerota bacterium | reverse complement strand
CTTTTGTCAGATTAAATGCGTTGAAGAACATTTCAGGTGGAGCGTTTAGTTTTTCAGCTTGCGTTTGCTTCTGTACTGACTTTGTCCATAAAACAACTTCAATTTTCATATTTTGCCAATATATTTATGCAGATACCTATTACTTATTAAAATCCGGGAGCATATCTTCAATGAAGAGCATGTTGTTGAAAGTTGGCTTTATCGTATTGAGCGTTGGCTTTTTTGTGATTCCGTGGCTTGTTCCCTGGACGCGCGATTACGCTCCCGGCATTGCGGTTGTGACCGGAATTGCCTATTCAGTGCTCTGGGGCAATCCATTTGCTGCCTTGACCGGAAAATATACCTCTACGCTGTTGGGGTTGGCAATCGTCGGCATGGGGTGCGGTATGAATCTCATTAATGTGCTTCGTGCTGGTGCGAATGGGTTCGTTTATACCTTGATAGGGATTACGATTGGCATCGGTTTGGGGGTCTGGCTCGGCAAGCGTTTGGGCCTGGGGCGCGATCTTATGTATTTGATCAGTGTCGGTACTTCAATCTGCGGCGGCAGTGCCATTGCCGCTGCTGCGCCTGTGCTGAAAGCCAAAGCGCACGATGTGGCTATCGCGTCAGCCACGGTGTTTACGCTTAACGCCGTGGCACTGCTGGTCTTTCCTGCAGTTGGTCACGCTTTGGATTTCTCGGAACCGCAATTCGGCTACTGGGCGGCACTGGCGATTCACGATACGAGTTCGGTGGTCGGAGCCAGCTTCCAGTACGGTCCAGTTGCAATGGAAGTCGGCACTACGGTCAAACTGGCGCGGGCGCTCTGGATTGTTCCGGTCACCTTGTTTCTATCTTGCTTCATCGCTGGCGACAGAGAAAACGGCAAACCTAAAATCCAATTAAAAATTCCCTGGTTTATTCCCTGCTTCCTCGTTGCCGCTGCCCTGGTGACCTGGCAGCCTGCCGTTGCTCCTGCCGGACAGTTGCTGAAGGAAATATCTAAATATCTGATGATTATGACCCTCTTTTTGATTGGTGCGAATCTGAGCCGCGAAAAGCTGCGCGAACTTGGTCTCAAACCAATTCTTCACGGCGTGATTCTTTGGCTGGTGTTGGCAATAATATGGTGTGTCGCCATCGCGTTAAAATGGGTGCATTGTGTTTAACAGGCGTTGTCCTTCTTGTCCTGCCATTCTGAATAAACGCACATTATGGGGCGGCGATGGATTGTTTGCTATTGTTTTATTTCGTTTCGGATTAAATAAGACGGTTTACACGACAGTAACAGGAGATTGGTAAATGAAATGTCTGCTTTGTTTTGTTTTGTTTCTGCCCTGGCTGCTTTCCGCCGAGGTCTTCAAACCAGCCCAAGTCACAGCCAGCAGCTTCTCTGTTTTCAATGTCAAAAAGGAGCAGCATGATCCTGAATTGACCGCAGATGGCAAGACCGGCAGTCCCACATCCTACTGGGGGTCGGACATCAAGGTCAAGCCTCCGCACTGGCTGCTCTTCGACTTTGGCCGCGAAATCACCTGCAATACCATTGTCCTGGATATGGTGCGCTGCACTTTCAAGGACAGCCTGACCATGGCAATCAATGAATTCAGGCTGGAATATGAGGAGAATGGCTCGTTCAAGACATTGGCTGAATGCGATGGGCTTCTTACTAAGTATCGCCAGGCTCTGGCCGGCAAAGATTTAGATGCCCTCTATAACATACGCGTGCCGGAATTGCGGCAGGTGTTTCAGTTTAAACCGGTCACGACTTCCAAGATTCGCCTGGTTGTAATGGATCAAATCGCGCGGCTTGATGAAATGACAGTTTCCTTTGAAAAGGGGAAAGCGCCCACACCCAGGGCCGAGCCTAAAGCTGCTCCCCCAATTGATGACGGCGTGCTGCGCTTTGCCTTCGCCCCTGAAAATGCTGAGCTGTATCCTGGATTTGTGCGGGGAGAATTCAAATCCGCCAGCAAGATTTATTACTCCGACCGGGGAGAAAATGATCTGGTGCGGCGGTATTTAGCACGGGGAACGGGAGATGCCACGTTTACTGTTCCGGTCAAGCCGGGGATTTACCGGGTCATGGTGATGGGCGGTGATCTGCGGGCGTCAACTCCGGGAGCCAAGCTGCTTATCAATGGCGACTCTTTGACTATACCGCCGAATTTCGAGAATGTATTCTTTTGGGACGAACGGACGGTGGAGGCAACTGAGGCCATCCGCATTGATGCCCAGGGCGACTGGCTGGTCAATGCCATCCTTATCGCGCCTCTTGAGGCGACCGAGGCCTACGATGCAGCAGTAAATCGTCTGGTTATAGGAGCGGCTTTCTCCCAACTAAAACTGGACCCTCAGCCGAGCAACACGCAGCCCCCGACTGTTTCCGCCCAGGAGCGGGAAGCCGGTTATCTGTTCTATACACCCAGCCTCCAGCAGCGCATTTTCTCCTTCACTACGCCTTTGGATTCCCAAAAGGCTGCTGCTGTCAACGCGGCAGCGGCCGGCAACACCAGCAAGGCTATCAGCATTGCCGCATACGCACTGAAGCACATTTCAGGCTTTACCGTTACGGTTCGTGCTCCTGCCTTGAATGGCGTCAGTCTGCCCACGAGCATCCATCCCATCCGCTGCTGGCCGCAACGAACTGGCCATAAAGGCAGCGCCAGGACTTATTTCAAGGTGCCCGAGCTGCTGGATGACAACCGTCCCGCCTTGCTGGAGGAAGCAACATCACGGCAGTACTATATCCTGGTGGATGTTCCCAGCGGGACCCGCCCCGGGCTCTATACCGGCAGTGTTGATATTGCCGGTAACGGAATAACCTCAAGCAGCATTCCTTTCAACTTCACTGTCCATCCCTTTGAACTGGAGCCGTTGGACAAAAAGCAGTACGCCGCAATGTATATGAGCGACGGGATTCGCGGCGGCATTGCTGTCGCTCCGCCCAGGTTTACACCGGAGGAGCAGCTGACCATGGACCGGGAACGCCTGGCCGATATGCGCAAGCATAACATGAATTCTATAGTCTTTCCGTATGTGCGCTACCAAAATAAGGAGCAGTTTGAGCAAGTCTACCTTACCGTCAATCAGCGTCTTGACGAGGCGGGTTTTCCGCGCCTGCCGCTGCCGCACCACAACCAGGCTCTGACTAAACAAATGGTGGAAGAGATTCTGGAAATTGTCGCCCGCACAGGTCTCCGGGAAATTCTCTTTTATCCGGTTGACGAGCCCCATTTTGACAAGCGCCATATTGCTGATGTGATGTACCCGATGGTCAAGACCGTTCCTGGCGCCCGCACGTATTCCACTGTTTCCCAGCAGGATGTCGACAGCTTCGGGAAGTCTCTCGATTTCAGGTGCTATATGGTCGGCAAGACTAATTACCATTTCGAGCCCGAGCGTATCCTCGAAGACTGCAAGCGTGACGGAGCCCACTTCTGGTGGTACACGAACGCCGCCCGCGAATACCCGGACTGCACCAGATACAAGGCCGGCTTCTTCCAGTATAAATGTCAGGCAACAGGTCAGTTGTACTGGGCGTATGACAACCAGCGCAATGACCCGTTCAATGATTTTGACAGCACCAATGACCATCTCTCGATTATCTACATCGGAAAGAAAATCTACTCCACCATCCAATGGGAAGGCATCCGGGAAGGACTTGATGATCTGAGGTATGCCTATCTGCTTGATGACCTCGTGGCGGCAGCGCCGGCTGATTCCCCGGAAGCCAAGTACGGCAAGGCAGTGCAGGAGCGCATCAAAACAGAGACCGTCACGGACCTGGATGTTTTTAAGGAGAAGTTCGGAGAGGACATCGCCATCCACCAGCAATGCCTGTGGGAACCGGAAAAGTTTGACGAGTTGCGTGATGCCACCATTCAGGCGATTCTCAAGCTGAAGCAGCTCGGCAAATAATAAAAACTCCAGGTTCTTGATCCTCAGACCTAGCGCCGCCAGAGCTTTTCTGGCGGCACCGGCAAAACACCCGCCTGTTCATTCAGCGTGTACACGCACAGGTCCGGGTGGTTTTGCTGTTTGCGCAGCATCGCATTGGGCCGCTGACAAGGACGATTGATAAGTTGGAGCAGGGCAAGTTATTTTTTCGTCTCCAGGAAGTCCGTCTCTGCCTGGCATTGATATGAATTGGTGTAGCGTGGTGCCAATTTTGGTGAGAACTTTTCCTGGGCGTTGATAAAGCGCTTGGCCAAGGTTGGCCAGATGGCGACGTCTGGCGTGTGCAGCCCCAGCAGCATGCCGTGGTCGCCGCGCGGAAAGAGATGCAGTTCGCAGGGGCGCTTGCGGGCCGTCATCGCCTTGGCGAAAAGGATGCTGCTGTTGTAATCTACTACCTGGTCGGTGAACGTATGCCAGATAAACGCCGGCGGGGTATGCCGGGTTACGCATTTATCCGGCGAGAACCTGAGCTTTTCCTTATTGGCACGTTCTTGCCCCAGGAGATTCTCGGCGCAGCGCGGATTGCGGTTTTGGGTGAAAGACAATACGCCATAGCAGAGAATCAGGTAGTCCGGCACGTAGTCGCAGCGGTCATACTCATCACCGGCCTGGGCAGGAACGCCTTGGGCAATGGTGGTGCCCAGGCTGGCGGCCAAATGGGCACCGGCGGAAAAGCCGCAGGCGGCAATACACGACGGGTTGATCTGCCAGGACTCAGCATGGCCACGGATAATCCGCATGGCACGGATGGCATCTTCCACCGGTGCCGGAAATATCGCCGGCTTGACGCGGTAATTCAGTACCGCCGCATGAAAGCCCAGTTGGTTGAATTTTTGGGCAATAGGGGCACCCTCGGAGGAGTAGCACACGTTTTGGTAGCCGCCGCCGGGAATCACCAGCACGCAGGGACGCTTACGCTTGCCCGGCAGCAGAAACGGCGTGAGGGTGGCGAGATCACAGCCCTGCCAGAGAATTATCTTTTCATGCATGAGGATGAATCTTCCCTATAGATATGGTTGCGGAAATATCGGCTGGCGTAGCATAGCGAAAATTGCCTCGGCATCAGACTATAATTGGGAATTTCAGGATTACAAACTCAAGCCTTTGAACTCTGCTTCGCTCAACCTGATGCTATAGGTGAAACAGTCCATCCTTGCCCCCTCACCCTGGGAAATAAGGTATTTCCTGAATCGCGGCAAGTGTCGTTATAGTCATATCCTGTCAACTTGCCATCACCCGGATGAGAGTTAAATTATAAGCAAGCCCATTTGCTCTGAAAATGACTGCCAACGCCATGCCTGAAATTATGCTTGAGAGAATAACATCTCATGCTGTAAAATAACCAACCGTTTATCAATAATTGAGACTATTTTCCCGACACGGTCTTTGCCGGCCAGGCAACTCTCGCCAAGTGTTTCCAAATTAAAATTCGACCAATTTACCATTTCTGCCAATATGCGTTTTTTTGCTAAAAGCAACATTGACATTTTGCATGGTTATCTACGGCACACCATCATCTTATATACTATTCCCGTTATTCTCACCAGTGTATTGAACCTTTTCTTTCATGCCAGCGATATGTTTGTGGTGGGACATTTCGTCGGGCCTGGGGCTCTGGCCGCCGTCGGCGCCTCCTCCACTACCACTAATTGCCTCTTCCACCTTTACGCCGGCTTAAGCACAGCCATCAATATCTTGATTGCGCAATCCCTTGGTGCCAGGAATGAACGCTTAACCGCGAAAATCCTGCATACTGCGGCCGGTGCCAGCCTGCTGCTGGGCGGTATCATTGCCGCTTTTGGCTTGTGCTTAAGCAAACCGATCTTAACCTTGCTCGGCACGCCCCAGGAAGTCCTGCCCCATGCCACGCTTTATCTCCGCATCTTTTGCCTGGGCGTCCCAGGAAGTGTCTGCTATAATTTTCTTACGGCGGCGCTGTTAGGCAAAGGCGACACCACCACGCCTTTTATTATTCTCACCATAGCCGGAATCACCAATATCGTGATGAATTTGGCCTTTGTCCTGATCTTCGGCATGGGGGTCGCTGGTGTTGCCACCGCCACTGCCTTATCAATGCTTTTAGCGGCCGTCATGGCCACCCGCAAGCTTCTCAATCTGAACGAAGCCTGGAAGTTGCGCTGGCATCTGGTCCGCATTGAGCCCCGGTTATTG
>JAAZIZ010000188.1 GCA_012800565.1 Lentisphaerota bacterium | reverse complement strand
CTGCCTCGGGCACCGGTGTCAGGGCCCGGGTGCCGGCTTCCGGCACCCGGTAAACCTTGACCGCATCAAGGCCCAGATCGACAATGTACAGCAAATCCTCCGCGGGAGGCAGCTCGGTGCAATGGACGTGCGCCGCTTCCTGCCGGGTCGGATGCGGACCGCGCCCAGAGTGCTGCAGGCGGATGGCTTCCCCGGACAGGCTTCCGTCAGCCTGCAATGCATACGCTACCGCGCTGCCTTCGCGATAGTTGGCAGCGTAGAGATATTTCCCTGCCCGGTCAGTCTTGACGTAGCAGGGCGGCCCGGCAAAAGCCGGCCGGGCGTTCAGGAACTGCAGGCGGCTGCCCTGGATGGCGTAGGCCGCTACCCCGCCGCCCTGGGCCGCGAATTCCGGGCTGCGCAGGCCGGTGTAGAGCCTCTGCCCGTCGGCAGAGATATGCAGGTAGCTCGGCTTTTCGATGCCGCGGTTGATATGCAGCAGGCGCAGGGCACCGCTGTCGCCATCCACACTGACCACCGGGATACCGTAAGAAGGCCCGGCATAAGTGCCGATAAAGGCCAGATGTTCGCTCATTGCTTCACTCCAGCTTTGAACAGGATACAGTTATGGCCGGACTGCCAGAAACAGCCCGGCCATAGTCCAGTCCGGCCAAGCCGGACTCAAGGATTTTCCGTGCCTCAGGCGTAAACCGGCCTGAGCAGGGCGCAGGCGCGGAAATCATCGCCGCCGCAGCGGTCCCAGAAAGTAGGCCGGAAGATGTCTTTCTGGGCGATGTTATGCATATCGACCGGGATGCGCAGCATGGCATTCAGGGTGATCATATCGGCTCCCAGCAATCCGAAGGAGTTGCCGTCGTGGTTGGGGCCGATCTTCGACATGTATTCGAACGAGGTCATGTCGCGCGGCGTCCAGAAAGTTTCCGGCCAGGTCGGGTCGGTGACCCGCCTGATGTGGCTGGCGACCTTGTCGGGCAGGGCCACCGTCGAGCCTTCCACCAGCGAGCAGGTCAGCTGATCGCCGATCACGTTGTAACGGTAGGCGGTCAGGGGGATGCCGCCGGGGGTGGTGAAGCGGCTGGACAGGCCGTCGCAGGGGAAGTAAGTCAGGGCGGCATTCATGTAGGTAGTGCCCTTTATCGCCTGGGCAATCAGCTTCTCCTGCAGGGCAGGGTCAGCAGAAATGGCCTGCCAGACTTCCTGGATGCTCATCTTCCGCGAGCCCTTGACCAGCTTGTAGATATCTACCGCGTAATCAAGCGCACCAGCTCCGGAATTGCGCTTGTCAATGATGCCGCGGGGGCAGATTTTCTCCACATCCACACCGGTGGCTTTCTTGATCGAGGCCGGGGTCCAGTTGGTGCGGATATCCGCAAAGAGCTGCGGCACTCCGCCGGACAGCAGGTTGGCAATCAGCATTCCGATGCCGTTCTTGGAGTCATTCTCGGTGGCAATCACCCGCGCACCGGTGAAGCCGTTCCAGTCGAAAGAGCTGTTCAGCAGCGATTCGGTGACGTCGAAATTGGGGTTGTAGTCGGTCCATTGCCGCTGCCCCTGGGTGCCGGCTACGATGGCGTTGGTGCCCTGGGAGTATTCCACGTCAGCAGTGAAGCCGTGCTTGCGCCCGTAGGCGCTGTCGGCCAGCTTGGGATTGCCGTTCATCAGATCGCGCACAATCAAGGTCATCTTCACGCAAGTTTCTAAGAGCTGCTCATCGCTGAAGCCATTGCGGCGGGCGGAAGCCTTATTGGTGAAAGCCATCTTGAACTGACGCAGGAATTTGCTGGCCTTGACCGCTTCTTCGCGGTCGTAGAAACCGGTGTTGATGCGGCCGTTGATCAGGCTTTGGTCGACAAATACCGTGCCCATGCCCAGGTATTCGAGCATGATATTGCGCCGGACGTCGGAACCGATAATGCCCATTGACACCCCGCCGATGGAGAGGTAGTTCTTGCCCCGCATGTAGGCGACTGCAGCTGCACTGCGGGCAAAGCGCAGCAGTCGCTCGGCCACAAACGGCGACAGCGGCCCCTCCTCATCCTCGAGATCGGGGGAATAGACGCAGAAAATCGGGCGCTTCTTTTCGTCCATGGCGGCAGTGAAAGCCTTCAGCCAGACTGCCCCGGGGCGGTCGGTCTGATTCAGACCATACGCGCATTGTTGCCATTCGGACGAGCCGATGCCCATCATCGCCCCCATCAGCTCGTCGGAATAAGACCAGCTGCGCCCGACCCAGATATTGGCACCTACGCCCTGGGTGGCATAGTACTGCTGCGCCCGGGCCGCGCTGCGGGCACCGTAAACGATCTCCGGCGCAACCACCACCCGGATCGGCGATCCGTCGGGCTGACGCACATTCTGCAGCAGCAGGTCATAGACTTTCTCCGCCATCGCCCAGGTCCGGGCCAGATTGTCCTCATAAGCACCTCGGCGGCCATCGGAAACCGGAGTGATGGCAATGGTCGGAACCTGACCCAGAATCGTACGCTCCGGCTCCAGAAAAGCCCGGGCAGTCGTGGAAAGTTTGGCGAAATCAGGCCGGTTCTGATCGCAAGTGCTTGATTTACAAATAGTCTTCTTGGCCATAGCAAGCGTCCTCTGTTGGTAGTTTAACGATAATCAGGACCAATAAAACAATTAAAGTTAATGTGCGAAATTTTGTGATGGGGGCGTGATATACTCACGGGGGCGCCTGAACCCGAGGGCGAAAGTCCTCCGGGGACAAGGCTGCGGAAGAAAGCT
>JAAZIZ010000010.1 GCA_012800565.1 Lentisphaerota bacterium | reverse complement strand
CCCAGCGGCATTGCATTCGGCGTGCCGTTCAGCATGGACTGCTCCGTCTCATAATCCCACAGCGCAAAGTCGATCAGCAGTCCTTTCTGATTGTCGGTGATTTGCGGCTGTCCGGCATCAATCCGGAAATTTTTTGCCTCGCCATAGCCGTCGTTATATACCAGTACCGACAACTCGGCCGGATAGGATGGCTCAATGATATCGGCAGTCAGCGGGTCATCCCCGAGAATGTCGCGTTGCAGGAAATAATGGACTTGCAAGCTGGGACTGGGATTGACGGTCAGGGTGACCGGCGTCAGCTTGATTACTGCAACCACCCCCGAAAATGGGTTCTTGTAGGTCAAAGTACCGCCAAAATTGTACGATACCGGGGTTTCGGGAGCGGCGCCGCGCTCTGGAATGAAGCGCACCACTGCGGAACCGGTTGCCTTTGCGCCCAGAACGCCAGTGCCGTCCAAGGCGCTGATCCCGTTGAATTTATCCGGCAGCGGATAGATTTCGAAAAGATGCGTGCAGTCATTGTCGTTGGCATCCGTCACTTTAAGCTCAAGGCCGATCTGGTCGATCGGCAGGGTCTCATGCCCGTTGCTCATGGTCAGGGTGCCCTCGAACGCCTCGCGGGTCATGGTAATCTTCTGCTTGATATCCAGGGAGACTGTCGCACAAACCGAACTTGAGGTCTTGGCATATTCCTCTGCCTCTCTAAACATCACATGCACCAGGTCATCGACACTGTCATATTGCAATTCCACCGCTTTGTCTTCACAAAGCTTCATATCATTTGCGATATCCAGTAATTTCTGCATGCTGATGACTGATTGCCCGGCGTCATCCGTATCGCCGGGGATGTCACCTCCGCCGGGCAGGGTAGCCCAGTAGGCCATTGTCCTGTTCCAGCGCGCCACAAAGGCCGCCAGGTGATCGCTGTCCAGATTGGCCGGAAGAACCGCCAGCAATTGCGGAGCATTTTCCGGCACCACGGGGATGGCGCCTCCTACCGGTCTCTTTGACAGTTCTGCGAAAACCTTGTTGAAAGCGTTCAACTGCGGCGCTTCGCATTGCAGCCAAATGTCATCACCATAAAACTCCCGGAAGGCTGACTCATGGTCCGCGACTTGTCTATAGCCCCAGTACATTTTGTCCTGCAGTTCCTTCATCCAGCTGGCTTCTCCTCCCTCTCTGGTCGAGTCACCACCACGTGTACCGCCTGTAGTGTATCCATCGTCACCAAGGAACGGGAATGGCACCGGCTCCTTGCCTTCCAGACCATCGCAGGCATCCATGAAGCTTTTAATGCAGCCTAACACGTTGCCAACCATGCCGGCCGTTCCCTCGGCAACGCAGCCTATGCCGGCCATATTGCCATCGGTAATAATATTAATCCAGCCTTCAACACCTTGGTTATAATTGTCTTTCAAGCTGTATACAGCATCAATGATCCCGGCAACACAGCCCACACCGGGAATAAAACCGATGCCGCATTTGATCCCCGCATTCCACAAACCCTTCTGACAGGGTCTGCAGCTTTCCGGAACCGACGGCGGAGGCGGTGCATAAGGCGTCGTCACACTGGCCGTAGTGCGGTACGGACGCCCCGGCCCACCCGGCCCTGCTGGCGGCCTGGGATTGTAAGGCGTACTGGGGCAATAGAGAAGGTCTATCTTTTTTGTATAACGATGCCAATTGCGATCCCTCCCGCATTCGTAGTAATAGCTGGTGACAGAACGGGTATAGCAGTTGGATGAACGGGTAGCCGCCCGGCGGACGATGATCGGCACGACAAAGGATTGCTGCGGTGCCAGGGTGAAACCATCATCCGGTTGCGAACATTCAAAGGTAAAACCTCCGGCATCGGCAATATCCAGCCGCACTTCGTTGGCATTGATCAGCCCCTTGTTGGTCAGGATGGCATTGACCATGCGCACGGAACCCGGCTCCATGTCGATGAAATTCGTCGGCATGCTAGTCTCGACCACCGGCATCGGTACATTGACCTCATAGACGACGTTAAGGACGACCTCATATTCATCCTCGATCTCGGCAGGTACCACTCCCCAGTCATAGGTAATCGCCTGATAGGGCAGGAAAGCATCAAGTTTGGCAATGGCGCCGGGGGCGATGTCCGCCAGTTGCTGATTACTTTCGTGCCTGTCCGCCGAAACAGTCACCAGACACTTGCCTACCGGCAACTCTCCCAGCAGGCAGATACCGGTCTCTCCGGTGTTGCCAATCGCCAGCACCGCACCGGTATAGGGATTCTTCACGGTGACGGTGGCATTTTTCAGGTTCGTCCTATCCACTTCCTCTTTTGCATGGAAGGTGTATTCATCCATTGCGGTCACTTGCAGCGAGCCCGTATCTTCCGAGACTGCCGTGACCCGGAAGGGGAGACGCACGCCATTTTGAGCATTCTCTGCATTGATCGCAATCGCACCGCTGAATGGCGCGCCCAAGTCAGTACTCGCATCACCCTTCAGCTGAATGGTGATTGTGGCGCTCTCGCCGGGCGGAATACTGGGCATGTTGCTGCCGGACAGCAGGGTCAGCCAACTCAGCACCGGAACGGTGACGGTAACCGGCCCGG
Source organism: Lentisphaerota bacterium (assembly GCA_012800565.1). Classification (GTDB taxonomy): domain Bacteria; phylum Verrucomicrobiota; class Lentisphaeria; order Oligosphaerales; family Oligosphaeraceae; genus JAAZIZ01. Next base: position 11,437 of record JAAZIZ010000010.1, on the reverse strand, counting down.
TCTCGACGGCGCCTTCGTTGTTGAGGGTCACTTCAAGCTGCCGGGCAACATCGATCTGCATCGTCGTGTCAATGCTGATCGGCTCGAGTGTCAGATCAGCAAACTGTGAAATCACAAACAGATACACCGGGATATCAAGCTGTGCCCCCTCGGTGCTGGTAAAGCGCAATACCGGGCGTTCGTAGTCCTGCCCCTCGGAAGGAGTTGTAGCGGTGATTTGGAAAGTGACACTCTGCGAATTGAGGCCGTCCAATGTATCAGGCAGGTTCTGGAAGAGCAGTTCGACATCGGTTTCCTCATTTCCCTGGGCATCAATCACTGCACCCTGGATTCCGGTCAGCCTCGAAAGGTTCGGATTTTGCAGGGTGATGGTATATGTTTTTGGAGTATTTACGGTCAAGTCCCATCTCAGATAGCGATTGCCGCCGGCATTGTATTTGAAGCCGAGCACATCGAATTCCTGCTGCTGGACATTAGTCTGGGTGCCTGGATAGCAGGAACCGGCAATGATCCGGCCAACCTCGGTCGGGGTGGGTACAAACTCCACGCTGAAGGTTCCGTCTGCGGCACTCTCCGTCTGCAAAGTCCGGCGGAATTGACCGCAGATGAAATACACTTCGACCGGGACGCCCGGTACCGGTGTCGCATCCTCCAAGCCCTTGCTGGCAGAACCGGTCAGCACCAAGCTTTCATTGGGCAGAATAGATGCGGCTGTAGGCGCATCAAGCTGCGTGACATAGCCGGCAGCCACAGCAAAGGAGTCGGACCAGGCCTGGTTATTCAGATTGCTGACTTCACGCAAGGTGTTCTTCGGATTGACGATGACGCTAAAACGCCAGTCATCCGCCGGGAAAAGATTATCCAAAGGCACTTCAACGGTAAGATCAATCGTTCCGTTTTTCGGTAAAGGCTGATTTTCAGTGACCTCCACCAAGGTTTCCAGCAACTTGGTCTGTTCAGAAGTTGCATCGCTGCGCGAAGCATGGATGGCAATGGGAACAGACAAGCCGTTTGGGGTAGCCATATTGCCATTGTTGCTCAGGGAAACTTGCAGAAAATGCGTGCTGCCGGACTTGAGTACTGTGTCCGGCGTGGCGACATTGCTGATCACGTAGTCCGGGAAACTCTGATCACTGACCATGACCCAGCCGGAACCAGGCGCATATCCATCCGCATCGGCAAAAATAGACACGACTTGATTGCCGTCTTCTTTGCCGTCATCGCGGGCCACTATGTCTATTTTGACGGAAGCCGCCCCGGCAGGTATAGTCACCAGCGACACCGAAGGATCATCCTTGACCTTGAATGGCAGGCGCTCGTTGTCCTTCCAGAATTCAATCTCGGTGCCAACCGGATTACCTTCTTCATCCAATCCGGTGTCAAGCTTGGATGCTCCGGTTTTATCGGTAATAAAAGCGCTCAATTCCACTTGAACTGCCGCACCTGGTACTTCCTCGTTGCGGGCAACCGTCAGCGCCTGCGGGTAGGCCTCTACGCGTTCCGGCAGGGTTGACGGGGAAACGGTGACACTCAAGGCAGGGCTGTCATTATCCCAGATGGTCAGGTCGGCTTCCAGCGCCTGCTCAATGCCGTCATTGATCGGCAGCCCGTTGCAGTTGCAGGAGGAAGCCATCGCCACCCGCCCGGAAAGAGTAACGATGCGGCCACGGCCGATATTATTACCATCGCCATCTTGCAGGAAATCCTCCTGGATGGCATTATCGACGACGCCTACCGGGAACTGGGTCAGGCTGCGCCCGGCAGGTATTATGATCGAACCAGCCGGCAGAATCAGCGCATTGTTTTCGCTGGCCGAAAGATAGACGGTCAGGCTCTTTTTCAGATCTATCGGATTGCCCTCGAGCGCCACCCGTCGCAGAGTGGCAATCGTGGCAGAGGGGCCTGCGGCCTCGGAGACTTCACTGGGCGAGAAAGTCAGCTCAACGCCGGGGACAATTGCCGAATAGACACCGGTAAAGCTGGTATGACGGTTAGCCGTGACGGTGATCGTCTGGTCAGCCGGTGTAAGCCAGCCTGCGACCGGCTGGAATTCAATCTCATAGTCGCCCTGCTCCAAGGTCAGCGTGGCGCTGCTGTCACACCATTCCTCGTTGCCTTTGACTCGCCATTTGCCGCTTATCTCGGACGGATTCAGGTAGCCGGTGACCGTGCCAGTGGTGATCAGCGTGAAGGTTTTTGTCAAGGTCTTGTTTTCACCGACAGTCAGGGTTATCTCTTCCGTTGCCGGCACCGTCCAGTCGCCATAAGCATAATAGGACAGCGTGCAAGTGCCCACGTCAACAACATAAGTTCCCGGGGTATAATAGAAGCCATAGCCGGTAACAGGATAGCGCAACCAGCATCTCCAGTGAGGAATCTCGATCCCGTCCGGGAGCGGCTCCGGATCGGTTTGGAATTCGATGGTCAGGTTGGCGGTCTGGGCAAAAATCGCGGTGACTTCAAAACCTTCATCCGTCAGCCGGATATAGCGGGTGCGATGATAATTGTTGTCAGACCAGCGTACAAAACGGTGATTCTCGGCCGGGCGGGCTTCCAGCTTATGCCAGACACCGACCGCGAAGTTTCCGGATGCGGCCAGACTACCGTCCGGATCGACGATTCCGGCCTGGCAGCCCCAGTTTTCCTGTCCTTCCTGGATATGGACATTGATCGCTGCCTCGCTGCTAAATTCAGCCAGATATTTATAATCGTACTCGACCGTTATGGTGCGGCTGGGTTCCGTCTCATAGTCCGACCAGCGCAAGAACTGGCAATTGGGATTGGGCGTGGCGGTGAAAGAGATCTCGGTGCCATAATCGACCAGTACATTGTCCAGAGCGCCTTCGGTAATCGATCCCCAGACCTCGCAGCCAGGTTTCACCCCAACGGTGATCGTTTGCGTCTTGATGAAATTGGCCTTGAGTTGGATAAGGTTGTCAGCGGTGCTGATGCTGAACACCCGCACCGGGTCCGTTTTGTCCGGCAGCGCATCCGCCGCTGCATCTGTCCAGCAATCGAAACGGAATCCTTCGCCAGGAACGGCGGTAATCGTCACCTCTTTGGGCATATCCGTGACGGCGATATCACCGGTGCCCTCAAAAATGCTGTTGCCGCAATAATTGTTGAAATTCGTGGATTCCGCCTGGCATGCAATCCTGACCATAGCGTTCGAAGAAGGCGGTAAAGGAATAAGTGCCGCTCTCGGTTGGATTAAGGGTGCGGTTGCTGTCGGTCACTCCGTCATTCCAGCGCAGAAAACGCCAGTAATTGCCCCCGTAAGCACTAAAATCGCTTGCGATGCCCAGATCAAACACCTGAGTATTAAAAGTAAGATTTGCCCCTGGGCAGGGAACCGGGGAGCTTGCCAGGTTGACCGTATAGGTGGGAACAAACTCCACCTGAAAGATGTTTTCCGTGGTTGCACTGACGTTGCGCCAAATCGTATTGCTGTCTATATTTCCCTCCCAGCGGGCGCGGTAGTGGGGCGCGCAAACAGCCTCAAGCGTCAGAAATGCATCGGCTTCCTGCCAGCTGTTCAGCCCCTGGTCAACATCGTCCAGCAATACTCGGGCAGAACAGCCATCGGGAGAACCATCCGCAAGCACGACTTGCACCGGATACAGCTGAGCAAAGACGGCATGGTAGTTATTAGTCCCTGCCGAAACGGTGATCTCCAAAGGGCTGCCCTGCTGATAAGAATATCCCCGCCACCAGCCCTTGAAACGGCAGTTTTCATTGGCGATGGCCGTCACAGTCAGGGCAGTGCCAGGTACCAAACGGCAGCCTTCGCCGCTAAAATCTTCGAGCGGAAGGAGGATTCCGTCTTTGCTGATGGTGATTTCACCCAGACCTTCGCTGCCCGGCTCATAATCAATGACCACCGGAGCTGTATGCTGAAATCGTGCCGTAGTGTAGAAAGATTTCACATCATTCCAAATCAGGCTCAGTTCCCGGACTGGCGATGTGCTTTCTTCAGGCTCTATGATACGATTACCATTATCATCCCACCATTGAAAAGCAAAATTTTCACTTTCGGGGGTTGCGGTCAGAGTTATCAAGGTCGGAGCTGCGGGATCCTCTACATCATGCGTTCCGAATCCTTCGACCGTACCGCCTCCGGAAATCCACCAATTCGGATTGCCGTCCTGCGGACGTGTGGCCTGCCCATTCACAGTAATGCAGCGGACAAATATGGCAGTGAAAGTCTGATTGTGATGTTCCGCCTCGCAGATAAAACTGCGATTGGCCGGAATCGGCTCTGCTTCCGGCAGCTGCTCATCATCACTCCAACGCAAAAAACGCCAGCCGTTCGCGGGAGAAACAGTCAACGACACCTCTTTGCCCAGGACATACTTCCGGTATCCGCCATGGATCGAAGCGGCTTCGGAAGGCTCAGCTGCCACCTTTATATAAGCCGCTTCATCAAAATAGGCGGTATAGGTATTGGCATCCGCTCCGTAAACCTCCGGATCTTTGATGGTAATAATGCGAGATTTGTCGCGTACACCATTCTGCCATTCCCGGAAGATATAATTCGCGTTTTCTTCTACCTTCAAAGTAACATTCTGACCAATGAGCTTATTGAAAGAACTGCCCTCGACATCGTCGGCAAAAGTCCTTCCCCCATCTTGCGGATTACACTGCATGGTCAGAAGGACTGTTATGGCACCAACGCTGAAATCATCAAGAAAGCAGGAATGATAGGCTTCGCCATTCTGATAATTCAGTTCCGACAATGGGATTTCCAGGCACCAAACCATCGTATAAGTGCCGGGAGGCAGTGGATCACCATTATCAAGCGTCATGGTATACCGGTACCAGTTGTTACCAAGCTGTCCTTCGGTTTCCTTGGTTGCGACCGGTTGACCATTCTGATCGTAAAGCTGCCATTTATAAGGCAAACCACGGTCGCGATAGTATTGCTTGTAAGCGAAAATACCTTCTTCCTCAAGCATGAAGGTGGCATACAGGGTGGAACGTTGCCCAGGGAATATCGGCCCGGTGCCGATAACATCATTCGGGTTTCGCTGAGCATCTTCTCGGTTATAAATCTTCCAGGGAACATCGCCGTCCGTTGCAAATGTAATGGTATCCGTGCCCACACCGATTGCCTGATTGAAATTCACAGGGTTGACTAGCGTGCGGCGGCTGAATGCGCTGCATGGCTGCAGAACGCCCGCGACTTCCCGAAAAGCCCGGGCGGTCAGCGTCGTCGTATTCGTCAATTGCAGCGGGTTGGGAGACTGCAAGCTTTCAGCCGTCGGAATACTGCCGTCAGTCGTATAGCGGACAACGGTTCCGGCTTCACTACTCAAGCGCACGGAAACGCTTCCCGCAAAGCAGTCAGGATTCTCCTCCGGCTCCCCGCCCACACGGGTAATTGAGGGCACTGAAACCAGGGGATACGAGATGGGTTGCCAAGCCTGCCTGTACGACTCCGCCATCCCCCATTGCGTCATAATTTCGAAGTATCCATCCCATGCGGCAGAATTGTCAACCGGATAATAAAATGTCCTCCATAGCGCGGAGTCAGGAAAGCTTGCAGGCGGATTCCCTGGGAAAAACAGGGAATTCAGCACGGGGCAGTATTTGAAAGCATCCATCGGAATATCAACGCCGTTCAGGTTTTCCGGCAGCATAACTCCCCGTACGGTGGTATTATAGCTGAACGCCCAGCGATCCAATCCAACCACCGGCCTCCCGTCTCCGTCCGTTGCCGGCACAGTCACCAGCATATCGGTGCCGAGGTAATCGACCACGCGGGCGGACTCATCCTCGACTTCAAAAATGAAGCCGAGGTTCTCGCCTGGATACCAGGATACATGGTCGATGCGGAAATTTCCGCGCTGATTCTCCGTTACCCTTATGCTCTGCCAAGTCAGGGTATGCTGCCCTGCCGGCACATGATAGCGCATTTTCACCCATTTGGTCTGGCCACTGGGAGAAAACACGAGGATATCGTTATCTAGGAATGAAAACAGGTTGTCATTACCGGGATCATTGCTACGCCACCAGAAGACCAGGCAACCCGGGCCGGTCACGGTCGTTTGCAGCTGTGAGGGTCTGGCAGAGGTACCTGCGGAAGAAACGACCTGATCCTGGTTCGGTTGGTTGTTATAATCGTCCCCCTGCACAATCTCCCATGGCGCATGCGGCGTGGTGATGTATTCAAGATTGCCCTGCGCATTAAGCGCAGTGGCGATTTCACTCATGTCACGATAAATTTGCTGCACCACCGGGCCGCAGAGTTCACCGCTACGATACGGTGCCACCTTAATCCGAACCGTAGCGTCAATGCTCACTTCGCCGCCATTGGCAACAAAGTTGTCTTCAGCAGTAGGTATTGGCTCCCCCCCAGCCTCCTCCAGTTCCTCAAATAGCAAGTAGTGCAATTGCAGACCGGTAAGATCGCTGCTTTCGGCCGTCAACTCCAGATCGAGATTGCCGCTGAAAAAGACAGCCATCTCGCCAGTAACCCCATCCTGGCGGGCGATTTTCGGAAATGCCGGTGTACCGCTTAATTGTTCCGTCGGGAAAGGGCCATAAAAGCCGTTCTCATCCAGCAATGGCTGCCATTGGGCAGCAAAGGTGCTGGCAAAAAGCAGCTTCGGCTGGGTCAGCTGCATTGCACCGCCTGGGGGCAGCAAAGCCGGCGGGCCGGCCAGCATATAAATATCCTGCAGCAGCAGTTCATTCCAAGCCAGTGGTGCAAATGCGCTGACGTGGATGGTATTCACGCTGGCCGGAAAAACCAGGTATCCGGCAAGTTTTGAATTCTCAAAGGCATACGGTCCGATGGTGGTCACCCCAGCGGAAATTTCCTCCAAGGTACTTTTGCTCTCAGGACAGTGGATAAGCGTGGTTCCGTCGGCAGAATAGAGCACCCCTTCGACAGCCTGCAAGTGCGTGTTTCCGGCTGCCACGTGGTACTCCTGCAGGGGATGGGGAAGATTCCAGGGGGGAATGCCGTTAAATGCCTGGGGATCACAATATTCCAATGATGCCGGCAGCAGTATGGAGGTACCCCCGAACATCATGAAAGAGTCTTTTTCCAGACGTTTCACCCCCTCTGCGAGGGTAATTGTCTGCAACAGTGGTTGGTAGTCTTGAGTGGCGAAGCAGCGCTCCGGGACAACCTCCACCCCGCCGGGCACATTCAACCCCATCAAGCCATTGCAGTAGGCGAAGGCGCCTTTGCCCAGATACGTCAATGCGGGCGGCAGATTCAGGACTCCCATCTCGATATCGCATTGGGCAAAAGCAAAATCTGCGACAGCAATCAGCGTGTTCGGCAAGGCCAGGGGAATTACCGCCCGCTCATCCGTTTTCCGCCAGGCATACACGGTCGTCGCATCGGCATTGAACAGGAAGTTATTTTCGTCATAATGGAAGCTGTTATTGCCGGCAGCAATGTTGATGACGTGCCCGATAGCCGGATTGCCGCCCAGAGTAGTAAGACTGGCAGGCAGGGTGATCGGGCATGTGAAAGCTGCGGTTCCCAGACTCAGCAGTCCTTCCGGCAGAATCGCCGATTCCAAAGAATTGCACTTGGCAAACGCAGTCTCCGCAATAGCAATCAGACCGGGAGGAAAAACTACAGTCTTAACCTCGACTGTGCTGCTCCCATCATTGAGCACTGCTGTAGGGCCGATTTTCTTGATACCCGCTGCTGCCGGGAAAGTCAAAACACCTTCTGCCGAGATGAAAGCCGCCATAGAATTCTGGAGCCAAAAACACAAAGAAGCGTTGCCGGTACCGGCATCCTGCATAAGCATCCCGTACTGGTTGAGGGAAAAAACGGCATTGCCGGCTGCGACCGTCAGGGTCTCTATCGGCGCATTACCCCATCTTCCTACGAAAGGATTGCCGACCATACTGACCAGCGAGGCCGGCAGATGGACTTTGGTCAAATTCCAATTTGCCAGAGCAGCCTCCTGAATCTGCAGCAAGCCTTCCGGGAAAGTAATGGATGTTGCGGCTGAATTGCAGAATGCCTTTGTTTCCCCGCCCCCACCGCCACCCATTTGTAGAATAACATACTTGTTCCCCTCGCCTATGGCAATAACTTACTTGCCGCCCAGAGTCGGGGGAACATTGACTGAGGCGTCCTCGCCAATATAGGCAGTGATGATAACCCCAGTAGTGCCGCCAATGCTGTAATCCTCAAAGATAAATGCGGCCTCGGAAGTATAATCGCCTTCAGCCTGCCCAAGAGGGACAAACAACAGGAAGACACAACTGAGTAAAAACATAAACAGCTGATTCTCAAATAGTTTCATCGATATATTCCTTTCTTATATCAAAAATTATTAAATATTGCTTAGCGAAAATAAGCTGCCAAGCTGTGATATACTAAGGCACCCAAGTACACTAAGAATAAAGTAATATTAATTTGTCGTTTTACAACTCAGAAGACAACTTTCGTGCTGCAATTTCGGAGGATGTTTGTAATGCGTCAGTAAACACCCCGGCTGTACACAACTGTCTTTTTTCAAGGCCCTGGAGTACAGCAAATCTCAAGATTGTGCGGCAGCAAGCTGTCGCAGACACCCTTGTCACAGGACAACCTCAGCCCCAGGACGACGCCCGCCGGAGGTGTACTTGCCCCGATATTTCGCAGCGCTTTCGCCACTCCGGCTGACCCGAATGGTCAGCCGGAGAAACCAATTTCGTGGTAAAACTTGGTTATGGGGGCAGAACCCACAACCAAGTTTTCCGTGGCTAAAAATGTCAAGTAAGGAGTGTTACCTTACATCATCATTCACGATTTGAGAAAATCCAGTAGACATGTCCAGGCAACATGATTTCCTTATAGACATATTTGCCATTGATCAATTCCCAGGCAATCACGTCGTTGTCTTCCAGTTCGATCTGGCTATAAGGACTGAACACGACCCAGCTCTTGTTCGGAATATCTTCCAGCGAGCTGCCGGCATTCTGCCAAATGCCGGACGGTTCTGTCATGTTCGCAACATCCGCGCAGAATATCCAGAGGGGAACAGCCAATTCGATTGTTTCCTGCTCCTGCGGGCGAACAAAGGTCTTTTGTTCCGCATCATAGAGCATCCGGGGCATCGCCTGCAGCATATTCTCCGTAGCAGTCGTCAGCTTTGAGAAATTCAGTTGCAGGATATTCCATCCCGGATACCAGACAAACCTCGCGATCCGATCAAACTGGAATTGCCAAGTTACATCGGCAGTCCCCTGCCCCGGCAATCCGGAACGCAGTTTGCTGACCTGACTTAAGTCCAGAGTCAGATTAAACTCGCCATCGTCAAGAGTATCCAGGGCAAAGGCCTTCAGGCCGCTCAAGCGGTATTCTGTCGCTGAGACTTTTTCCAGCGTTGTATCAGCAACCTGCTGCCCATTGTAAGTCACCGTCAGGATATCAGCAAGCGTTATATCCGCCGCGAAAACAAACGGTGCATTAAAGGTAATCAGCAATTCATCGGCATCAGCGGGATCGTCCGGCAACGCACTGAAATCCACCGTCAGCGGGGTCGTATCCAATTCAAACTGGAAGTCGCTTTCCGTCGAATTTCCGGCCGGGTCCACGAGCTTTACTCGTACCGTATAGATACCGCCTTCGGTTATTTCCTTCAACGGCAGAATCTGGGTAAGTTCACTATCTGCATCGAGTGCAATAATCAGCCTTTCGGTGAATTCATCCGTGCCCTCCATCCTGGTATACACATGGAGCGTCAGCGGAACTTCTGCAACCGTTACCGACAGACTCAGGGTTTCCCCTTCCAGGAGACAGGTTATGTTGTCGGTCTCAGATTCGCCGTGGTCCGGCAGGATCGCCAGCCCGGTTGCAGGTTCCGGCGGGATAGCATCGGTTCCCCAGGAAACGGAACATATTCCAACGCCCGTATTTCCCTGCAGGTCCTCGACCGTCGCAGCGTCAAAGCGCAGAGAATAGACGTTGACAGCATCATCCGGAGTTGTCAATCCTTTGAGCAAGAACACGCCTGGTTCCTCACTGCTGACAATGCTCAGTTTCGTATCATCCAAGTCCCAATCTTTACCATTGCGTGTCAGATGGAAGCCTGCCAGAGTGATACTGTCCGGATTGACATTACCCAGGAAAGTCAGCTTGATATCGAACTCGCCATCCATGCCAGCCTCGGGAATGATCCGGGCAAGGGACAGCAGGCTGGGCGGCGGCCATGGTCCACCGGCAAAATCATGCTTCCGGAGCCATATCAAGCGCTTACCGGCTTTGCCGAAATAGCCTTCCAAATCGGCAATTCCGGCACACTGAACGGTCAAGGCATAGAATCCGTCCTGGTTGGTAAACGTTCCGAAACCGGACATGACATAGGTCAGATTTTCCGCTTCTCCCGCAACCGGCTCAATAATAATCTTCTGCGCCAATTCATCCGCTCCGACTGCTACGCCATGGCGGCGCAGGACCAAGTCCTCGCTGGTGAAAGTTGCCGGATCAATCGGTACATTGAAGCGCACGGTGATGGCGTCAACATCCCCAGTCACAACATAGTCCTTGACATCTTCATTGTTGCTGCTGAAAGCTTCAAAATCCGTCACTTCTACTGCCTCGGCCGGCAGTTTCGCGACTGTGACCACGTAGCTGTAGGTGCCCGGTTCCAGGTAATCAAGCAGGTGCAGGATATCTTCATAGATGGGGTCATGCCCATCAGGAAGCGTCCGGTCGGTCAGCCAGCAGTTGCGGAAAGGCAACTCGGTGCCATCCCGTTCAGTTTTGACAATTTCATAGCGGCCATTGCCGGGATCAGCAAAACGAATGTAATGCCAGCCGGCCAGCCCGACCGTAATCCCGAATTCGTAAGTCGCCGGGTGGCCTAACGTATTCAGCGTCGGCTGCGTGGAAATCTCGTGATTCTCGCTGAGAACCGGTTGACTCGAGGCATCTGCCGCGAACCACAAGGTATCAGGAACATCATCGACATCGACTTCATCATTGACCAGGAAAATCACCTGTTTGCCATCCAAGGTATGGCCGCTGCGGATCAATTCATGGATACTCACGCTTTCGATCAGGCTCAAGTCCGGATTTCCGTTGCTGCTCAGGTGCGAGTAAGACGCTTCCATACCGACAAAATGCCCCAGCAGCGAACTGGTCAGCCACCATTGCGCCAGACCGGAGCTCTTCGGGGCAATATTGCCCAGGTCCACCTGTCCCAACGGCATGTTATTCGGCAGGCCGTTCAGCATGGACTGCTCCGTCTCGTAATCCCACAGCGCAAAGTCTATGAACAGCCCCTTCTCATTGTCGATGATTTGCGGCTGACCGGAATCAATCCGGAAATTCTTGGCTTCGCCCCAACCATTATTGTAGACCAAAGCGGAAAGCTCCGCCGGATAGGACGGCTCAATGATATCAGGAGTCAGCGAATCATCCCCGAGAATATCGCGTTGCAGGAAATAATGAACCTGCAAACTGGGACTGGGGTTG
>JAAZIZ010000187.1 GCA_012800565.1 Lentisphaerota bacterium | reverse complement strand
GAATGTCCCTTCGACTCCAGAAAAGTCACCACCGGATAAATCAAGGCGCAGAAATCGGGGCGGGGAGAAAGCTTGGCCAACTCGGGCCGCTCCTCATGCTGATCCTCGAACATGGTCGCAGCGCAGGCGGCCAGGTGGGCGCCGGCTGAGAAGCCCATAATGCCGATCTTATTCTTAAATATGCCGTATTCTGCGGTTCGGGAGCGGATGATTCGCAATGCCCGCTGAGCCTCCCGCAGCAGCCCATCCGGGCAACTGCCCTGCAGTTCCGGCTGTTCAAAGGTACGGTACTGCAGCACAAAGGCAGAAAAGCCGAAGCTGTTGAAAAAGCGGGCGAAATCCGTTCCTTCCTTGTCAAAAGCCAATCGGTGATATCCCCCACCTGGACAAATCAGCATTGCGCCGCCGTTGTTGTTATCTGCGGCAGCAGGGTACGAGTACAACCATGGAATCCGGGAATTAGCGATATGGCGGTCCAGATAACCAGCCTGTTCAGCCACTTCCGGATTGGTCACTACCGCCTGGTTGTCAGCCTGGGGATCAAAACCGGGAAATCCTTCCGGGAACAATAGCTCAGGCGCAGGATCGGTACCATTCAGCGGCAGGACAAAAGGGGGGATGTTACTCATAATCAGCAGACCTTGCAATGAATTCAGGTTTTTCTAACTGTACCAGGCCCAAGGTGAAACTGCCACCCGGACCGCTTGCTTCACGCAACCAAACCCGACCGGTCAACTCTCGGCACTGTCACTGCGGTAGACGATCTTGCGGTCGTCCCACAACTGTTCCAGGCCGTAAAATCCGCGCCGCTCCGGGTCCAGGATATGCACCATCAGCACACCGTAGTCCAAGACTATCCAACGGCTGTCCGGCTCACCATCCTGTCCGCGCGGACGCAACCCCTCCTCCAGCATCGCCGAACGGATGCCGCTCGCAAGGGCTCGGATATGCGGCATTGAGGTACCGCTGCAGACCAGATAAAAATCCGCCAGAATGGATTTTTCCCGGACATCGAACAACAGTATGTCTACAGCCTTGTGCTCCAGACAAACCTCCACACAGCGATGGGCCAGTGCTTCCGGGTCCTGGGTGATCAAGTCGCTTGCTGTCATTTTCCGAAGAAACTCCTCTATTGATACAATTTATGCTCTTGAATGTATTGCCAGACCCTGGGGGGCAAATAAGCACTCAGATCACCGCCCCTGCGGCAGGCGTTGCGCAAATCAGTGGATGAGATATCCCAAGTAGGCACATCCGGTCCGGACAATACTGAGGAGAGCAATTTCTGAGAATTATGCTCGCCGAAATACGGCAGCAATTCGGCATAATACGGCATCCGCACTCCCGGTCGGGGATAAATAATGAAATTGCTGCTGTTGGCCAGCTCATCAGCCCGATGCCAGGTATGCAACGTACTCAGACAATCCATACCCATCAGAAAGAACAACTGATCGCCAGGATAAATTTTGCCCAGAATGGACAAAGTGTCAATGGTATATGACTTGCTGTCAGTGCGCTGCAGCTCAATATCGGAATAACTGAAAGCAGGATTATCCTCAATGACCAGCTGGAGCATGGCCAGGCGATGCTCCGAAGACACCACCATTTCTTCATCCTTGTGCGGCGGGTGCAATGCCGGCACGAACATCACCTCGTCGGCTTTCTCAGACTGGATGAGAAAATTGGCCAAGGAGACATGACCACAATGAACCGGGTCAAAAGTCCCGCCAAAAACCGCCAGGCGGCGATTGCGGGCCAATGGAGGCAGTTCCAGACCCGGTTCCGCCGCCGCTGCTACTGCTGTATGGGCAAACCTGTCATGATCATCACGGTAATTCGGCATCATTAGATGAACCATTTGAAAAATACTGTTGCTAAGACTCAGCAATACTATAACGACATAACTGAAAATTACAAAACCGCAACCCAAAAATGCCCCGCTTCAGCGGCGGATAAAATTCCCGTCTCCAACAAAATAAAACCAGGCTTGGGAATGCAAAAAACCAAATCGCGATTACATTTATCTGAAGTTGTTGTTTTCTGTCTGCGCAATCATCCTGGCAGCCGAGCCAATCTTCAGCTGCTGCCGCCATTAACCGAGGACCGATAATGAAAAAACTGCTGCTGCTTGTATCGTTGACCGTAACCTTGGCTGCCTGGAGTGCTGAACTTCTGGTCGGCCCCGGTGCCGGCTATCAAACTATCGGCGAGGGCTTGAAAGCCCTCAAACCGGGCGACACGCTCACAATTATGCCGGGACAGTATTATGAAGCCTTGGAACTCAGTGGCTTCAAAGACAACCTCATCCGGGCCCAGTTCCCCGGCAGTGTGTTGATTCACGGCGACAAACCGGCTCCGAAATTCTCCTTGCTGCCCGGATACCGCTTCATCTATGTCGCCGACTGGACGGAGAATGTCAACGCCCTGAATGAGCTCGACACCATGAAGATCTATCTCCCCCGGGCTACGGTTAAAGAACTGGAGTTCAAGTTCGCCGGCTGGCACCTGGCTGACGGCAAACTGTATATCTCCACCAGCGATGGTCAGGCGCCGGAAAACCATCGCCTGACTGTCTCAGTCCTGGAAGGCAACGGCCTGCGCCTGGGCTCAGTGGAGAACGTCCGTATTGAGGGGCTGGCCGCCCGTGGCTTCTACTCTCACTCCAAACGCGACACTTGGAGCGGGGTCAACGGCATCCAGCTGCAGCAGCCGGTGAACTGCCGGATCAGCAACTGCACGGCTTTCTTCAACAGCAACGGCATCAGCCTCTCCGGCGGCAGCGACAGCGTAATTGAGGGCTGCCTCGCCTACGCCAACGGTTCCCGTAATCCGACCTCTGGGGGAAATATCATCGGCTGGAGCGGTACCCGCAACGTCATCCGCAACTGCCGCTCAATGTTCCGTTTCCCGGCCGAAAGCAGCCAGACTATCGGCGTGCGTTTCTACGGCGTGATGCTGGATTGCCTGATTGACAACTGCTGGTCCATCGGCGAAGGAGGACTGAATATCAAAGGCACAGTAACCGGCTGCCGGCTGCAGAACAGCTACTCGCAGTTTTCCATCAACGCCAGCCAGAGCCATAACAACATCTTCGGCGGCCTCAATGGATATAATAAAGACAACATCTCACCTCTCAAAGACTTGAAAAAATCAGAGTATGCACTGCATTATGCCGACCCCGACAACCACGATTTCCGTCCAATCTCGGCAGTGCAGATCGGCTCCTGGGAAGGTATCAGCGACGGTGCCAGCATTCTGCTGCCGCCGGGTGAATACCCGCCCCTGAACATCAGCGCAGCCAATGTCAGCATCAAGACCCGCGGCACCGGCCCGGCCGCAGTCATCAAAGGCGGCACCTGCAGCGGCCCGGGGCTGGTACTGGAAAATCTGGTCTTCTCGGCACCAGTGCGTTTGGAAAGCGACCAGGCTAAAATCCAGTCCTGCGTATTCCAGGACCAGGTCAGTGCAGCCGGACAAGCCCTGCAGGTGACTCATAATCACTTTGCCGCCAAAGCAGATTTCAGCCGCGCCAGCGGATACCGTCACAGTAATACCGGCCCGGGCGAAATCCAGGGACTGACCGATGTCGGCAAGGATTTCGATGCTTTCGGCCAAGGCCCATACCGCCTGGTCCGGGAAGCCGTCCCTCCCCGCATTACTGGGCCGTTCGTCTTCGCCCTGACCGACCAGACCGCCAATATCGAATGGTGGACCGATGCCGCAGATGTCTCCAGCGAACTGTCCTGGGGTGAAAGTCCCGACCAGTTGCAGCCGATCGGACAGCCTTTCTCCGGCGGATACTACCACAGCATGACCCTGACCGGCCTGAAAGCCGGCCAGAAGTATTTTTATCAGATCAAATCCCGGACGCCGTTGCGCGAGCATCATGCGAATATGGAGTTGTCGATAGCAGACCGCGATTTAACCCGCAAGGTAATCTCGTCGGAACTGCTCAGTTTCACCACCCCGACCGAGGCACACCGACCCCAGACTTATACTGTCAACCCGGGAGAGAACATCTCAGACGCACTGGACAAATGCCGGGCCGGTGACACAGTCCTGGTTAAAGGCGGAACCTACAGCGAGCCGCTCTATTTCCGGGCCGGAGGAGTGACCCTGAAAGCGGCGCCGGGTGAGAAAGTCTGCCTGGACGGCAAGCGGGTCATTTCCATCGGCGTCACCCTGGAAAACAAGCCGGATACGCTCATCGACGGCTTCTATTTCCGAGACTACAATGGCGCAGCCGGGATGATTATCAACGGCGGGCAGAACATCACTGTCCAGCGCTGTTTTTATGACGGCCGCAGCGACGGCTATACGCCGGTGTTCATCCAGGCGAACTCGGTCCAGAATCTGACTGTAGCCAACTGCGTGATAACCCGCGGCTTTCATGGTGCCAACTTCT
>JAAZIZ010000186.1 GCA_012800565.1 Lentisphaerota bacterium | reverse complement strand
CAGGGTCCTGCCCTGACAGTCTCCAACGCCTGTTCGTCCGGGGCAGATGCCATCGGCATAGCGATGCTGTGGCTCCGGCAAGGCCTTTGTGACCTGGTTATCAGCGGCGGCACGGATGAGATCAATAAGGTGCCCCTGGACGGCTTCAATGCCCTCGGTGTCTGTTCGCCGGAACCCTGCCGGCCCTTCGATGCCAGGCGCAACGGCCTGAATCTGGGTGAAGGCGCCGGCATTGTCATCCTGTCCGCCCGGGCACCGGACGGCTCAACTCCACGCTTCGCTGTTGCCGGCTACGGCAACAGCAGCGATGCTTTTCATATCACCCAGCCTGATCCCGAGGGCAAGGGCCTGGAGCGCGCCATCCGGTTCAGCCTGCACAGTGCCGGTGGCATCAGCACCAGTGACATCGCCTTTATCAATGCTCATGGCACCGGCACCAGCGTCAATGACCAGGTGGAATCGGTCGTCTTTCAGCGGGTTTTTCAAGACTCGGCCCGCTTCATTTCCACCAAGGGCTGGACTGGTCACACTCTCGGAGCAGCCGGTGCCATCGAATGCATCTTAAGCCTGCTGATGCTGGAGCGGGAAATGGTCCCTGCCAGTATCCGCTTTGAGAACCTGGCACCTGATATGCCCCTCGCGCCGCTCAACTGCAGCACTGCCATCCCGGCAGCCGAATATGCACTGTCCACCTCGTTGGCCTTCGGCGGTTCCAATACCGCGCTGGTGCTCAGGAGGCTCTGCCGATGAATCAACTCTGCCTCTTAAACTGCCGCATCTTCAGCAGATTCACCTGTCCGCTGAGTGAAGACGATATCAAAGCCGTCCGGGCAGCCCATGCGCTGCGCCGCGCCGACCGCTATACGGCTCTGGCCGCAGCCGCGGTGCTGAGCCGCAGCGGGACACCTTTCCCCGCTGCTTTCTCCAGCGACACCGGCCTGATTACCGTCAGTGCTTTCGGGCCCCACAAGACCGTCTTCGCCACCCTCGACGATATCCTCGATTATCCCGAGGATATGATCCTGCCGGTACGGTTCTCGCATTCCGTGCATAATGCCGCTGCGGCATACTTGGGCAGCATCCTGAAAATCACCGGTCCGGCGTTTGCGGTGACCGGCTTCGAGGCACCGCTGTTCGAGGCATTGCAGCTGGCTGATACCCTGCTGCAGGCGAAAATGTGCCCGCAGGTGCTGCTGATCGGCATTGAAGAGCGGGGGCTGCTGACTGCCGCTGCACCAGCTCTGGCCCCCGAACGCTTCGCCCAGGAACCGGAGGAGATAATCTGCGCCCTGCATCTGAGCGCAGCCCCGGCCCCTGGTGCCCGGGAACTGCATCTGGACCGGGACGCCGGCACCACACCAAACCCGGAAGCATGCACCCTGGGACTGACTCAGGAGACAATCCGGCAACTGACGGAGCCTGACGGCCATAAGCCTGTCGTCTTTCGCCCAATCACGCCGATCTGATTCCCGCCAGAAAGTTAGCTGGCCTGATTTGCAAAATTCCAAAGCGAATGTTTAGTAATCATTAGTTCGCGATAGTCCTTTCAGAACTGAAAAATTCCAACCTCAGGTGAGCCAAAATGAAAAAACATTCCCTTGCCCTTGTCGCTGTCTTCAGCACTCTTATTTTTCTGTGCGGCTGCGCCCGCAATCGAATCGCACCGCAGAGTCTGACTCCCACCGCCATGACCCCGCCGCTGATCAACCGGGCGAAAGTATGTTCGGTCAATACGGATTTCAGCCGGCTGTCAGAAAGCAAGGAATACGTCCTGGATATCAGCAAAGTGCCGGAAGTTTATCAGCCGGAAATCAAGTTCTATACTGTCAATGCACTGAATTATCTCGGCTTCAAGGAAAAATCCAAGAGTAACCTGGTGATTACCGTCCAGTTGGTTGACAGCCACCTGAATATCGTCTCGCAGAATCCGCACCGGGAAAGAAAAACCGTGGACTACATGCTCACTGCTACGGAGAAAGGCAACCGCATCTGGTCGATCGCCACTGGCTGCAGCGGACGGGCATCCGAAATAAGCAACTACTGGTTCCCGGGGCTGGTGGCCGCTTTCCTGCCCTATTTCGGGGAAAACCGCAGCCGGCCGGTTGGCGTTGGCAAACATCCGATTTATCTG
>JAAZIZ010000185.1 GCA_012800565.1 Lentisphaerota bacterium | reverse complement strand
GTTCTTGGCGGTTAATTAACTTTATAAATTGTCCTTTCTGCTCCTCTTGGCGTTCTTGGCGTTCTTGGCGGTTAATTAACTTTATAAATTGTCCTTTATGCTCCCCTTGGCGTTCGTGGCGTCCTTGGCGGTTAGTTCCTCTTTAGGGCCAGCGCCCGGCATACTGCAGCAGCCACTCTGCGGCTTCCTGAAAATCCCGGCAGACCTGGGTAGCCAGCTGTGGATTGGCGGCATTGCGTTCATCAAACAACAACAGCCCCGGGATGTTGAAATTGGCGGCCAGCTGCATATCACAGTCGGAGTCGCCGAACATCGCCGAATGCTGACGGTCGATGGCGAAATCCCGGCAGGCCTTTTCCAGCATTCCAGTCAGTGGCTTGCGGCAGTTGCAGCTGCCGGGGGTGACAGCGTGCGGGCAATAGTAGTACCCGTCGAGAGTGATGCCGCCTTCGGCCAGCAGCTCGCACATCCGGCGATGCACTGCCAGCATTTCCTGTTCAGTGAAATATCCGCGGGCGATACCGGACTGGTTGCTGATCAGAATCAGCAAAAAACCAGCCGCACGCAATTGCTGCAAGCCGCTCAGCACTGCAGCGGGCACCTCGACCAGAGACGGGTCTTTGATGTAGGGAACCGCTTTGATGATCGTGCCGTCGCGGTCTAAAAAGGCCGCAGGCTGCTTGCCGCTGTTACGCATAATAACAGGACGCCCGGAGAGTTCACTGCCGCCAGTCGCTGAACGGGAAATCCTGCGCCAGACTTTCCCTGGCCGTCATCCCGGGGGTAGTGCTGGAGGTGCCCCATTTAGTGATGGCAAAATATTCCCGTGCGATGGAGTCGTCAAAACCGCAGAGGAGATTACGCTGGTGGAAGCGCCGCTCGGTCTCAGCCCGCCATCTCTCTTCTGACCAGCGGATATTCTCGCCGTTCGGACCGCGTTCGTAAATAGCCCCCTCGGGGTCATTCAAGCTGTCAACAAAGGGCAGCCATTCTTCAATCTGCGAGGCATGACAACGCAGCATCCGGATTTTATCTTCTTTGACGGAATCTACATTGACGCTGAAGTCCCAGATATTCTCCTGCCCGTAGGTGTCGAGGCAGACCAGAAAAACTGGTACCCGGAAGCGTTGCTGCCGCGGTGCGTTCATGGTCGGATAGGCGTTAGGCACTCCGAGCTGGTAGGCGATATAGCGCAGGGCTTCGGCGGTGTGCTGGTGGTCGATATGGATGCCGGCCAAGGGGTTGGTGACCACCGGCGGAGCAATGACGTAATCAGGGGCGAAATCACGAATGCAGTTCCAGAGCCCCCCCAGCATATTGCGGTCACAGAATACCTGCGCCGGAATATGGGTGCCGTCCAATTGACGGAGATTCTCGTACTCGGCCCCGACTATGGCAGCGCTGGCCTTGGCTTCTGCTTCACGGCGTCGGGCGGTCTCTTCAAAACTCATTTCGTGATGGCCGCTGCCACCGCAGCTGGTGGTCACAATCTTCAAGGCCACATTGCTGCCGTAATGCTGACGCAACCGCAAAAACAGTCCGGCTGCCTCAAATTCAAAATCATCCTGATGAGCCATCACTGAGAGTACACGCAACTGTTTCATCATTTACCTGCTGTTGAAATGAATAATCACTCGCCCCGCTAAATACTCGCGGAAGACATATAATATAAAATACCAGCTGCGGCGTAAATAACAACCAAGTTTTTATAGGATGACAATTTTTGTCATGTTTTAGCAGAAAAATCAACGCGCCCTCTCATTGCTTTCAAGGTTCCCGGGCGGACCTCGGGAGCTTGCTTAAGGCTGCCGTTCCCGCCCGGAAATGCAGGCAAAAAAGGCTTTGGTTCTGAACCGGAGTTTGCAAAAACACAATCTGGCCCTATACTAAATTAAGGACTTGTGATTTTCTTACGGTTGCTGTTATCAGGAGACCTGCAGATGATACGTGAATTTGCTGACCAGCAGAGTGTTGCCGAGCTGACGGCCGCGCAACTGGGCTTTTTTGCTGCTCCGGAAAACCAGAATGTGATCTTCAATGAAACCACGGAGGTTCTGGAGAATCCCGGCAAGGGTCTGGTGATGCATTATTACGACAACACCTTGGAACGTTATGGCGATCGTCTGGCCAACGATGATTTAAGCGACATCGCCGGCCTGACGGTAGTCTATCTGCGCCTGGCCTGGTGCTACCTGGAACCGGCAGAAGGGCAGTTCAACTGGGAAGTCATCGATGCACCGATCCGGCGCTGGACCGCCTTGGGGAAGCGCATCGCTTTCCGGATTTCCTGCTGTGAGAGCGGCGGGGCAGAGCAGCGCTTCGCCACCCCGAAATGGGTAATGCAGGCAGGTGCCAAAGGCAGCTTCTTCGGCCCCGGTCTGCAGCAGTGGGAACCTGATTACGCTGACCCGATTTTTCTGTCCAAGCTGGATAATTTCCTGGCTGCGTTTGCCGAGCGTTACGACGGGCAGCCCTACATCGAGTTCATAGACATAGGCTCCTATGGTATCTGGGGCGAATGGCATACTTCCTCCAGCAGCAAGAAAGTGTGGCCCCGGGAGGTGCTCAAACGCCATGTTGATCTGCACCGCAAGCATTTCCACTCCTCTCAGCTGATCATCCTCTATGGCGCCGGGCGGGAGGTCTGCCGCTATGCCCGTGACACTGCTGCTGCGGGTTTGCGCACTGACAGCGTGGGTGTGCACTCATACTACACCGAATTCGGCGGGTACTGGACTGAAAAAATCTATCCCCAGCTTGATGCCGGCCATTTCGGCGAATTCTGGCCGCATTATCCGGTGGTGGTCGAGCCGGCGCATTATGCTCATGCGTTGCGCTTCAACACCTGGCAAAACGGCTCCACTCTGGAACGCTCATTGCAGGACCTGCATCCCAGCTGGGTCACCATCCATCACTGGCCGCGGGAATGGTACAATGAGAATCGTGAACTGTCCGATCGCCTTGCCAACAAGGTAGGATACTGGTTCTTTTTGAAAACCGCATCCTTGCCCAAGCAGTTAACCCGGGGCGAAAAATTCCTGACCCAGATGGTATGGGAGAACCGCGGCGTAGCGCCGCTTTACCGCCGCTGCTACCTGGCTTTGTCGCTATGCCGTGTGGAAGATGGCCGCGAGGAATACCGCGCCCTGCATCCGAGCCTGGATTTCCGGACCCTGCCCCCCG